>JALYOO010000171.1 GCA_030856845.1 Gemmatimonadota bacterium | reverse complement strand
GATTGAGGGATGACACCGGGTCCTGAAAGATGATCTGCATCTGACGGCGAATGGCCCGCATCTCCGACGCACCCATCGCCAGAACATCCTTTCCGTCAAACTGCACCTCACCCGAAGTCGGCTCGATCAGGCGCAGGATGGCGCGGCCAGTCGTTGTCTTTCCACAGCCCGATTCGCCAACGAGACTGAGCGTTTCTCCGGGCGCGATGTCGAACGACACTTCATGTACCGCGCGTACCTCACCCACCTTCCGGCTGAATATTCCGCGCGTTATCGGAAATGTTTTTCTGAGTTTCTTGACAGAAAGAAGTGGCTGCGCCCCGTCCAGGCCGGCCGTTGTGCCGTTCCTGTCGACACGTGCGTCGCCTGCTGCTCGCTGGTTCACGCCCTTGCTCCCGCCTGTTCGACCAGCGGCAAATGAGGATGTCCACGACGCTCCGGCTCTTCGGCGAGGTGGCATCTCGATACGTGACCTTCCGCGATTTGGTAGAGCGGCGGGTGCTCGCGTTCGCAACGCTCCCACGAGAACGGACAACGATCGCGAAACCGGCAACCCGACGGCCACGCGGTTGGAGGCGGGACGGTTCCCGGAATTACGTTCAGACGGTCCCTCGACGTCGTGATCTGGGGCATCGCGTTCATCAATCCTTCGGTGTACGGATGATGTGCGTCGGCGAACAGCATCTTCACCTCCGCCTGCTCGACAACCTCGCCGCCGTACATCACGACGACTCTCGACGCCGTCTCAGCCACCACGCCAAGGTCGTGCGTGATCATCAGTATGGAAGTACCGAGCCGCCGTTGCAGCTCCGACAGGAGCTCGAGGATCTGCGCCTGGATCGTGACATCGAGTGCAGTGGTGGGTTCATCCGCAATGATCAGCGCCGGATTCATCATCAGCGCCATCGCGATCAGCACGCGCTGCCGCATTCCTCCAGAAAGCTGGTGAGGATACTGCCGGGCGCGCTCCTCCGGCGAAGGAATGCCGGTCAGTGTCAGCATCTCCACGGCGCGGTTCCAGGCGTCCTTGCGCGAGCCGTTGCCGTGCACTCGCGCCACCTCCGCAACCTGGTCGCCGACGGTGAACACCGGGTTGAGCGCCGACATTGGCTCCTGAAAGATCATCGCGATGCGATTGCCGCGTATGTGGCGCATGTCACGATCGTCGAGCGTGACGAGATCCTTTCCCTCGAACATTATCCGGCTTCCGGCTTCGATTCGGCCGGGAGGCTGGATAAGACGGAGGATGGAAAGCGCGGTGACCGATTTTCCGCAGCCCGATTCTCCGACAATCCCAAGAGTCTCGCCGGCGCCGATCGTGAATGACACGCCGTCGACCGATCGCGCGACAGCCGACGCGGTGTGAAACCACGTACTCAGATTTTCTACAGAAAGAAGCGCTTCGCTCATCCAGTCTCAGTCTGCCCAGGTCGAAGCGCTCGCAACAGCGCATCACCCAGGACGTTGAACGCCATCACCGTACAAACGATTGCGATTCCGGGGAAAACCGACACCCACCACTGGGCCGCGATCTGCTCCGGCCCGTCGTGGATCATGTTTCCCCAGCTCGGATCCGGCGGTCTGACTCCGATTCCGAGATATGACAGACCCGCCTCCAGCACTATCACATGTCCGATGCCAAGCGTGGCAGCCACTACGACCGGCGTCACTACATTCGGCAGGATGTGACGCATCAGTATTCGGCCGTCCGTCGCGCCCAGGGCGCGGGCTGACGCGACGAAATCGCGCGTCTTCAACGCAAGAACCTGACCTCTGACGAGGCGCGCCAGGCCATACCATCCCGTCACACCGAGTATCAACACGAACCCCGCTGGCGGTATTTCGCGCCATGCCGCAAAGATTGCAATCAGGAGCAGCAGCCTGGGTATCGAGAGCAGTGCCTCCAGTACGCGTTGTAGAAGCGCGCCCCCGAAGCCGGTGGCGTAGCCGGCCGCTGCGCCATAGGCGGTGCCGAGGGTAACACTCACGAGCGTCGCCACAACCGCGACTGCGAGCGACACTCTACCGCCGTAAATCACGCGGCTGAGAACGTCTCTGCTGAATTCATCAGTTCCGAAAGGGTGAGCCCAGGACGGCGGCTGGCTGCGCAGGGCGATGATGCTCGGCTGCGCCGCGGGATCATACGGAGCAACGAGCGGTGCCAGTGCGCAGACCGCTGCGATTACAAACAGGAGGGCAATCGACGCCGTCACTCCTCCGCGCGAAAGAACCCGGCGTGTCGCACCGAACCCCCTGATCTCGGACGCAAGCGAGACGTCAGAGTTCATCGCGGAGGCGCGGGTCGATCCTCTGGTGCAGCAGGTCAGTAGCAAGCCCGCCAACAACCACAAAGCCGCTTCCGAGGAGAACGGTCGCGGTTACCAGTGGATAGTCACGCGTGCTGATCGCGTTGACGATGATCAATCCCATTCCCGGCCACGAAAAGACTTTCTCCACGAACACGGCGCCGGTCAGCAGTGCAGGAAACGCGAGCCCGAACAGCGCAACTACCGGGAGTAGCGCGTTGCGCAGTGTGTGTTTCCTGAGGACCAGCGCTTCAGGGACGCCCTTCGAGCGGGCTGTCATGACGTATCCGGATGGAAGCGCGTCGAGCAGCGCGGCTCTCTGGTGCCGCGCAATGAGAGGGAAGTAAAGCAGCGTCAGTGTGAGCGCCGGCAGGATTACGTGCTTCACCCGATCCGCCATCCGCCCGGCCGGGCTGAGCAGGTCGTGAACGACAGGATCAACCGAGCCGCCTATTGGAAAACCCGGAAGCCAGTGTGCAACTGCCGTCAGAATCAGCAGCGCCAGCCAGAAATCCGGCACCGAGAACAGCAACATGGAGAAACCGCCGAGCAGATGATCGCCGCGCCGGCCGATTCTTTTCACTTGAGCGAGCGCGACAGCGATGCCCAGCGCGAAGCTCGCCGCCAGGGCGATCGACATAAGCAGCAGCGTGTTGGGAAGCGCATCCGCAAGTGCTGCCTTTACGGGCCGCTGCAGCGAATGCGAAAACCCGAGGTCGCCGCGCGCCAGGCTCCCCAGGTATCTGACGTACTGTTCCGGCAGGGGCTCGTCGAGGCCATAGGATCTCCGCCACTCCGCCCTTACCGACTCGCTGATGTTCGGGTTCGCCATCGATGCGGCGAACGGGTCGCCAGGCGCAAGGCGAATGAGAACGAAGACAATCGTCGCGGACAGGGCGACAACGAGCGCACCCTGTGCGAGTCTGCGGGCGAGGAAGGCCGCCACTCGTCAGCGCGTGGGTGCGGCCCGGTCCCGCGGCAGACGAGCGGCGGCGGGAATGCTCCACTCATCGACGTGCGCCCACCAGGCGTCAGGGCGCAGCCTGCGCGAATCGATACGCCGGTGCACCGCCATCACTCTCTGCGGCTCGGCCATCCATATTGCCGGTGCGTCTTCTATGATGATCGTGTATGCCTTCGTGAAATGGTCGCGCCGTGCGGCAAGTGTCGTTGCCGCCAGTGCACTGTCGACGTGCGCATCGAAGTTTTTGTTCTGATACGATCCGTAATTGCTTCCCCCCGCGCCGCTGCTACCGGCCGAGCCCCACGTCTGCCTGATGCCTCCGGGGCTAGCCTCGACATGCCAGCTTCCGAACACGGCGTCGAAATCGCGCCTGGTTTCTCGATCCACAAAAGCAGTGTAGTCGAGCTGCTCGATATTCACCCTCGCTCCCACCTGCTTGAGCTGGTCCTGAACAAGCACGGCCATGTTCATCCGCGCTTTGCTCGAGCTCGGAACGAGTAGAGTGAAGCGCAACGGCCGGCCGTTTCGCTCGCGAACACCATCTCCGTCGGCATCCCTCCAGCCGAGCGAGTCGAGAATGCGCTTCGCTTCGCCGGGTGAGTGCGGCAGCTGGAGAAGTGTCGTGTCGGTAGTGGGATAGGCGCGGACGGTAGGTCCCAGCGCGACTGACGCGAGCGTGTCGTAGACGTTCTGCACGGTCCTCTTTCGATCGACTGCCATCGCCAGTGCACGCCGAAGTGACCGGTCTCCGAACAAAGGATGAGAAATCGCCGCCCGGCGATGGTCGCGAAGATTGAACTGAATGAAGTTGTAATCGAGCCCCGGCGACGTTGTCATTCGCAGCTCGGGCCGCGCGGCGAGCTGCGCGGCGTTCACCACAGGCACCTGCTCGAGCATGTCCGCTTCGCCGCCCACGAGTCGTGTGAGGGCAGTGTTGAAATCCGGAGCGATGGAGAAAATCACTCGGTCGAGGCCGGGCCGCCCGCGGTAGTTGGACGTATCCGCGGCCAGCTCTACGGCAGACCCGCTGCGCCATCTAACGAAGCGGAAGCGGCCGGATCCAATAGGAGCCCGCGCAATTGCCGCGGTTCGAAGTGCGGTGCCTGCGATTCCCTGCATCGCGTGTTCCGGCAGGATCGACATTGAATTCACAGCGTCGAAAAACTGGAGCGGCGATCGGGCTCCAAACCAGAACGCAGCCGTTAGGCTGTCTCGAACAGTCACGGAGTCAATGCTTGCGAGGACAGCTGCGAAGGGTGAGGCGTTGCGTGGATCAGCGTACGCTCGATGCGTGAACCGCACATCCGTCGCGCGAACGGGCACTCCATCGTGCCACCGCGCGGATGGGTCGAGCATGAAGGTGATGGACATGGAGTCGGAGCTCCATTCCCACTGCTTCGCCAGGCGCGGCTCGAAACCAACGTCGCCGACGGTGCTCAGCGAATCGCCAATCTCTGCCAGACGGTCATACACGAGATCGTTGACGATCTTGCCGGTGACGGTCGTTGTAAGGAGAGGGAGGAGCAAATCGGGGTCGCCTCCTACCGAAACGACGAGAGTTCCGCCGTGCTCAGCGGCCACCGCAGCACCGGTGCCGGAGTCGCCCGCCGAGCACGCGTTCAGCGAGACGAGGAAGCCGGCGATCAGCGTTGCCGCAACGCGAGCGGTCATCGACGCCACGTCCATCGCTCATCCTCGAAATGCGGGACTAGCGCGCAGGCCGCGCCGCGAATCTCGGACTCGACCAGAGTCGATGCGCCGACATCCTCGCGTTGTTGCACCGCCCGGAACAGGGCACTGGCTACTTCCCCCACTGACGGGTTGCGCCCCATCGCTTCGCGAAGAGTTGCCGCCGCAGAAAGCCGTTCGGGCAGCACTGCCGTCGCATGCCTGCAGCCATCGGTTGCCGGTGAAGCCGTCGTACCGCTGCGCATCAAGTCCTGAATGAAATACTGGTCGTCATCGATGAGGATCGATCCATGTTGAAGCAAAGCGCCATTCTCGCGCCATTGTGCGCTTCCCACGAGCTTTCTGCGATTCAAGGTCAGCTCACCGCGCGCGGGGTCGGTGAAGCACGGCTTGTGATCAGGCACCGCAGCCCTCTCCTCGGGAGCGGCTTCCTGAGCGGCCACGCCAAGCGATTGAAGGGCACTTTGCAGAATACCATTTATTCTGCCGAACCACGCGCGAAGGCCCGCCTCAGGTTCGACCGGGGCAGTCACACTGTACGTGACCTCGCGGTTGTGCAGGAGTGCGCGACCGCCCGTTGGACGCCTGACGAAGTCGATTCCCCTCTCACTCGCGAGAGACCGGTCATACCTGCCGATAGCAGTCTGGTTTCTGCCGAGCGAGAGGGTGGGGCGGGCCCATTCGTAAACGGAGAAAACCGCTTCACCAGTGACTCGCGCCCGCTCCATCAGAGCGATGTCGCGCGCCATGTTCTCTGCTCCCCGGCGAGCGGGAACGAGCAGCAGCCGCCACGCAGTATGAGTGTGCTCATTCATGATGCGATGTTAAATTGACAGCACTATGGCGACGACAATCAAGCACGCCGACAATGCGCTCGCTCCGGCCGGGTCATTCGTGCCCCGTCATATTGGACCGGCCGCCGCAGATATCGATACGATGGTGGCGACACTCGGCTTCTCCTCTCTAGACGATCTGATCGACGCCACGGTGCCCGAGAAGATCCGCTACCGGCGTGGATTGGCCCTACCTCCAGGTAAGTCAGAGCAGGAAGTGCTCGCGGAATTCCGTGCACTTGCCGCGCGCAACCAGGTCTTCCGCTCATTCATCGGTATGGGCTACTCGGATTGCGTCACCCCGCCAGTGGTTCAGCGCAATGTGCTCGAAAATCCCGCATGGTACACGGCGTACACGCCGTATCAGGCGGAGATCGCCCAGGGACGGCTGGAGGCGTTGCTCAACTTCCAGACGATGATCGTGGACCTGACCTCTCTGGAGATTGCGAACGCCTCGTTGCTCGACGAGGCAACGGCAGCCGCCGAAGCGATGACGATGAGCTACGGATTGAGGGGCAAGCCGGGCAAGGAAATTTTCTTTGTGTCGCAGGATTGTCATCCGCAGACGATTGACGTCGTACGCACTCGGGCCGCCGTGCGCGGAATCGCGATCAGAGTCGGCGATTGCCGAACAGAAGAAATCGGCGATGATGTTTTCGGCGTACTTCTCCAGTATCCGACAACGGATGGCGCGGTGCTCGACTACCGCCAGCTGTGCGACGCAGCGCACGAGGCTCATGCGCTGGTGACTGTGGCCGCCGATCTGCTGGCGCTCACGCTGCTGACCCCGCCGGGCGAATGGGGAGCAGACATCGCGGTGGGCAACACTCAGCGATTCGGGGTGCCGATGGGCTATGGCGGGCCGCACGCTGCCTACTTCGCCACCAGGGACGAGTTCAAGCGCCAGATCCCTGGGCGCATTATCGGAATTTCCAGAGATGCCGACGGCAGGGCGGCCCTCAGGATGGCGCTTCAGACTCGCGAGCAGCACATCAGGCGCGAGAAGGCGACAAGCAACGTCTGCACCGCTCAGGTGCTCCTCGCCGTCGTCGCCAGCATGTACGCGGTGTACCACGGCGCCGAGGGGCTGCGTGGAATCGCCAGCCGCGTGCACCAGTTCGCCACCGTACTGGGCGAGGGGCTTCGGCGGCTCGGCTTCAGTATCGCGCACGACGATTTTTTCGACACCGTTCGGGTAGAGCTCGGCCCCGCCAGCCGGGAGTCGATTCTCGCCGCGGCGCGCGAGCGCCGGATCAATCTTCGCCCGATCGGTGACACCGACATTTGTATCGCGCTCGACGAAACGGTCAACGAAGACGATCTGACGAAGCTGTTCGCGGTCTTCGGCGGCGATGACGTGATCACGCCCGAACTGATCGCGGCCGGAGCCGATGCCCGGTACGACGAGCGATTCAAGCGCACGTCTCCGTATCTCGAGCATTCGGTATTCAATACGCACCGCTCCGAAACGGACATGCTCCGTTATATCCACAAGCTCGAGACGCGGGATCTGTCGCTCGTGCATTCCATGATCCCGCTTGGATCGTGCACGATGAAGCTGAACGCAACGGCCGAGATGATGCCGATCACCTGGCCGGGTTTTGCGAAGATTCATCCGTTCGCGCCGATCGACCAGACCCAGGGATATCAGCAGGTGTTCCGGGACCTGGAGTGCGGGCTGGCGGAGATCACCGGTTTTGCCGCTGTTTCGCTCCAGCCAAATGCCGGGTCGCAGGGTGAATACGCCGGCCTGCTGGCGATACACGCGTACCACGCTTCGCGCCGGGACACACACCGCGACGTATGTCTCACCCCGCAATCTGCGCACGGTACCAATCCGGCTAGCGCCGTGATGGCCGGCATGAAAGTCGTGGTCGTCAGGACGGACTCGAGCGGAAACATCGACATCGCCGATCTTCGATCGAAGGCGGAAGAGCACGCGGCCGATCTCGCTGCGCTGATGGTGACGTACCCGTCCACGCACGGGGTGTTCGAAGAGGGGAGCGTGGAGATCTGCAG
>JALYOO010000154.1 GCA_030856845.1 Gemmatimonadota bacterium | reverse complement strand
ACGCTGAGTTGATGAAGGACCGCCGTGCGCGGCTCGATGAAGAGCGGCTGAAGCAGGAGCGCACGATCCATTTCAACAAGTGCCCGAAATGCGGTTGCGACCTGCGAGAGCGCGAGCAGCAGGGGGTGAAGATCGACGAGTGTCAGGAATGCGGCGGAATCTGGCTCGACAAGGGTGAGCTGGAGATGATCGAGGAGATCGACAGAAAATCATCCGGCTTCGTCCGGTCTCTTTTCAAGTTCGGCCGCTGATGACGGGTCGGTCGAACGGACTGCAGCAGCAGGCGGACATGCTGTACCGCACCGCGGCGGAGTGTCATCGTCAGCACACCAGACACGCAAAGCTCGTCGACCGTCGAGCTCTACAGGACGAACAGCAGTGGGCTCTCGAGATGGCGTACATGTGTGACGACCTGCTGGGAACAGCCCTCGAAGGCTATGAAAAGGCGAAAGGTCATTCCGACGGCCATGCGGACGATGCTTGGTGGCACCGCGCGAACATGCTGTGGCACGCCAGCCGCGAGTACATCCGTCGCCATGAACGCTGTGACGGGATGTCACGCAGAGTAGGACGTCAGTCTCCCAACCGCCTTGCCGAGCTGACCCTCAATTTTGATCTGGAGGCGTCGGCGCTGCTGGCGCTGCGCATGGCGGCCGACGCCTATCGCGCTGCGAGGCCGGAGGCGGAGTAACCGAGTCGCTGTCTGATCTTGGCGGCGATCATCTCAATTGCTATCGCATTGTGGCCGCCGCGCGGCACAATGACGTCAGCGTAACGCTTGCTCGGCTCGACAAACTGAAGGTGCATCGGCTGAACCGTGCGCAGGTACTGGTCGATGATCTCGTCGAGAGGCCGGCCGCGCGCCGACATGTCCCGCTGGAGCCGGCGTATGAGTCTGACGTCTGCATCGGCATCGACAAAGACTTTCACGTCGCAGAGTTCCCGCACGCGCTCGTCCACGAAGAGCAGGATTCCGTCGATGACGATGACGTCTGACGGCTGTACCGGGATCGTCTCGTGAGAGCGCAGGTGTGAAACGAAGTCGTACACCGGCTTGTCGATCGTATCGCGCCTGGCGAGGCTTTCGAGGTGGGAGGTGAGCAGGTCGAAATCGAAAGCATCGGGGTGATCCCAGTTGAGGAGGCGCCGCTGGTCGAGAGTTAGTTCGACGAAGTTCCGGTAGTAGGCGTCCATGTCGATGAACGCGACGGAGAGTGTTGCTAGTGCATCGGCGACGTTGCGTGCGACTGTCGATTTTCCGCTGCCCGAGCCTCCTGCTATGCCGATGATGAGCGGGTTTTGCACGCGGGGAATTTACTGGTTCTGCGGGCTGCTGCAGTGTCGGTGCAGCCGTTGTTTTGCATTAAGCTGGCGATGTATGCAATCCTTGTGGCCGTGGGGGTTGAAGTGTTGTGCACCACTGATAATGTCCCCTCGTGCCGCCATTAGAAATGTCCCCTGTTAGCGTGCCATTCTCTCTTTGGAGTGGGTGGCGTGGCGGAGCGGACAGCGATGAGCAGACGGGAATTGGATCGTGCGGCGGTAATGGCGAGGGTGAAGTCAGGTTCGATCAGTTTGACTGAGGCGACGCCACTACTCGGGATTTCGTATCGCCAGGCGAAGCGGCTTTATTCGCGCTACAAGACGCGAGGTGCCAGTGGTCTCATGCACGCTAGCGCCGGACGGGCGTCTAACCGGTCGCACCCGCTCGCCGAGCGAGAGATGGTGATATCGCTGGTGCGGGATCGCTATAGCGGAGCGAAGAGCAAGGGGGTCCTTCAGCGATTTGGCCCGACGCTCACGGCCGAACACCTCTGGAGCGATCATGGCGTACTCGTTCCGGTGAATACACTCGCTCGGTGGATGAAAGACGACGGGCTCTGGTCGAGGGCAAGGAGGAGGAAATCCAGTCAGCATCAGAGGCGCGAGCGGCGTGATCACTTCGGCGAGATGGTGCAGCTGGACGGCAGCTTCCACGACTGGTTCGAGGGACGTGGAGGGGTGGATAAGGGCTGCCTGATGACGATGGTCGATGACGCCACGAGCCGGACCCTGCTCTCAATGGGCAAGGAGGAAACGACCTGGGCGGCGGCTAACGTGCTCAAGGCGTGGATGTCGGAGTACGGAGTGCCGCGGGCACTCTATACCGACTGGAAAAATGTGTACAAGAGAGTGCCCACCTCGAGCGAGCTCAAGCGGGGGGAGACGGAGGTATTTACCCAGTTTGGCCGGATGTGCGAGAAGCTTGGAATCGAGGTGATCGCGGCATCGAGTCCTCAGGCCAAGGGGCGGGTAGAGCGGGCTCACGGCACTCATCAGGACCGGCTGGTGAAGAAGCTTCGCCTTAAGGGAATCGCCAGCTACGAGGCGGCCAATGAATACTTCGTGAACGACTACACTCGGGCTCACAATGCACGCTTCGCTGTGTCGCCGGCGAGCTCAGTGGATTATCACGCCAGGCGAGACCGGCGTGCTCTCGCCGATGACGATGTGCTCTGCCTCGAATCGACGCGCACAGTTGGTAATGATCACGTTGTGCAGTACGGTGTGCGCAACCTGCAACTTGATCGAGTGGTGCGGGGGCGGGTGCCGGCGAAGTCGACGGTACTGGTGCGCGAGACTGAGGACGGCCGCCTGAGAGTGATCCACGTTACGGGTGAGGGCAGAGACCGCAGCGAGCGCGAGCTCAAATGGAGTGATGCCGTACCACGTGCAGTCCGCACCAGAGCTTCACCTGAGATTTCAACATCTTCAACGGAATCTGCGGCTGGGCGGAAACCGAACAAACCTCCGCACCCAGCCTCTGATCACCCATGGAGGAAGCAACACCAGATCTGGATAGAGCTCGCCCGGCTGCGCCGGGCAGCCGCTGATGCACACCCATGAGACGTACCGTTTACGATCTCTTCTTCAACACAAAACCCAAGGGGACATTTCTAATGGCGTAAGACAGGGGACATTTCTAATGGTGTTTGACAATTGGCCTGGCATCGGGTTGACACTAAGCGCCACGCAGTCTTAAGTTTACAGGCTACCCCGCCCTCTCGTGACGGGGGATTTTTTACACCCCAGCAGCCTTAATGCCGACAATCAATCAACTCGTCCGACAGAGTCGTCGCGACGTTCAGAAAAAAGAGAAAGCGCCCGCCCTCAAGTCCAACCCGCAGAGGCGTGGCGTCTGTACACGAGTCTACACGACGACGCCCAAAAAGCCCAACTCTGCACTCAGAAAGGTCGCGCGCGTGCGGCTCACGAATGGGTTCGAAGTCACCGCCTACATTCCCGGCGAGGGGCACAATTTGCAAGAGCACTCCATCGTGCTGATTCGCGGTGGACGAGTGAAGGACCTGCCAGGCGTACGCTACCACATCGTCCGCGGGTCGCTCGACGCCTCGGGCGTCAACGGCCGCAACAAGAGCCGCTCCAAGTACGGCACAAAGAAGCCCAAGCCCGGCGCACCCGCCGGAGGAAAGAAGTAAATGAGCCGCCGCAAGAAATCAGTCAAGCGCCCGATTCTGCCCGATGCGCGCTACGACAGCCAGACCGTATCGAAGTTCATCAACGCCATCATGTATGAAGGCAAGAAGTCGACAGCGGAGCGCATCTTCTACGACGCGATGGATCTCGTCGAGTCACGCACCAGTCAAAGTGGCGTGACGATCTTCAAGCAGGCGCTGACGAATCTCAAGCCGGCGGTTGAAGTGAAGAGTCGCCGCGTCGGTGGTGCGACATATCAGGTACCGGTAGAGGTCCGTCCCGACCGCCGTACCGCCCTTGCGATGCGCTGGCTGATCACCTTTTCACGCAATCGCGGCGAGAAGTCGATGGCCGAAAAGCTCGCCGCCGAGGTGATCTCGGCGTCGAAGGGCGAGGGCAACGCAATCAAGAAGAAGGAAGACACTCACCGCATGGCCGAAGCTAACAAGGCATTCGCCCATTATCGCTGGTAGGCTCAGCTAGCTCGAAATAAGAGGCCCCGTCCCACATTCGCTGGGACGGGGCCTTTTCATAGCCACTCACTGCGAAGCGTTGCATGACTTGCGCGAGTTCACCGGCGCACCTACGTTCGCGGTCACCCAACGACATGAACGGCACGGCAGCCTCACTTCAGCACGGAGAATTCCGCATGACCGTCAAACTGCTTCTTCGCCGGCTCGTCCCTCTCCTCGTGGTACTCACAGCAGGCAGCTCGAATGCAATCGGACAAACAGCGGATCGGCGCGCCGTTGCTCGAAACCTCGTCCGCGCCGGGATGGTCAAACAGCACGACAAGGTGCTGATCATCGGCAGCATCCGAGATGCACAGCTGATGGAAGACATCGCAATTGAAGCAATGAAGGTCGGCGCGGAGCCCCTCATTTCGATCAGCAGCGAGCGACTTGCGCGACGCTCCTACGACGATGTTCCCGCGACCTACGACACGCTCACCCCCAACCTCGGGCTGGCGATCGTCAACACGTTCGACGTCCAGATCGCAGTCGACGTGGGCGAAACGGAAGGACTGCTGGCCGGAGTTGCACAATCGCGACGAACCGCGCGAGCAAAAGCGGGCGAACCGGTCAACAAGGCGTTTCTTGAAAAGAATGTGCGCTTCGTCAATCTCGGCAATGGACTCTATCCGACAGCTACGCTCTCTCGCCGCCTCGGAGTACCACAGGCGCGACTGTCGAATGTTTTCTGGCGCGCAGCAGCCACCTCAGCGACTGAGCTCCGCACGAAAGGAGAAGGGATACGGTCCACCTTTGCAAGCGGCAAGCAGGTAACCGTGACGCATCCGAATGGAACAAATCTCACGTTTGCCGTCGACGCCAGCCGAGGCTTTGTATCCGACGGCATGCTCACGGCAGAAAAAATCAAGCAGGGCCCCGCTGCGGCGAGTACCTGGTTACCTGCTGGCGAGTTGATACTGCCGGCGAGAGCAGGGATGGCGAACGGGAAAGTCGTGATCGAGCGCCACTTGTTCGACGGAAAAGTCATACGAGGGCTCACCTTGACGTTCAAGGATGGACGCCTCGTCTCGATGACAGGCCAGGGCATCGATGGATTGAAGGAAGCGTACGATGCAGCAGGGGGAGCAAAGGATGAGTTCGGCTACATCGACATCGGACTCAATCCGGAGACACGCCTTCCGTTGGGTAGTGGTCGTCTGGTCTGGACCGCCAACGGATCGGTCGTAATCGGAGTGGGAGACAACCGCGGATTCGGCGGCACGAACGCGAGCGATTTCGCCCTGGCGTCTCAGCTCGGCAATGCGACCGTCAAGGTCGACGGCAGGACCGTGATCGATAATGGGGCATTGAGATAAAGTCAGAGCAGTGGGACGAAGACCGGGCTATCGATGTCCAGCGTTAAGACAACTATCGGGGCCGCCGGCATTCTACTCTGCCTTGCGTGCGCCCGAAGTGGGACAACTGCCTCGATCAGTGCCTCCCGCTCCTACGATGTAGTCATTCGGGGCGGAACGGTTTACGACGGCTCCGGTGCCACCGGAGTCGTCAACGACCTCGCGATCTCGGGCGACACAGTCGCCGCCATCGGATCTCTCACGAATGCTCGAGGCAGAACAGAGATCGACGCGAAAGGCCTCGCTGTCTCGCCCGGCTTCATTAACATGCTGAGCTGGGCGACCGAGTCTTTGATCGCCGATGGCCGCGGACTGAGCGACGTTCTGCAGGGCGTGACGCTGGAAGTGTTCGGGGAAGGTGAATCGATGGGCCCGCTCAACCCGACGATGAAGAAGGAAATGCTCGAGTCCCAGGGCGACATCAAATTCGACATTCCCTGGACGACGCTGGGCGAATACCTCGAGCATCTCGAGCGCCGGGGCATATCACCCAATGTCGCGTCGTTCATCGGCGCAACCACGGTACGCGTGCACGAGCTCGGCTACGCGGACCGCGCGCCGAATCCGGAAGAGCTGGCGCGCATGCAGACGCTCGTCCGGCGCGCGATGGAAGAGGGAGCACTTGGCGTCGGAAGCTCGTTGATCTACGCTCCCGCATTTTATGCTAAAACGGACGAGCTGATTGCGCTCGCGCGCGCGGCCGCACCGTTCGGCGGCAGCTACATATCGCACATGCGCAGCGAAGGTGTCAGACTGCTGGAATCGGTCGACGAGCTGCTGCGAATCGCGCGGGAAGGAGGCGTAGCTGCCGAGATCTACCATCTGAAGGCAGCGGGTAAGGCGAACTGGGGGAAAATCCCCGCTCTCATAGCGAAGGTTGACTCGGCTCGCGCGGCTGGGCTGGCGATTCGCGCCAACATGTACAACTACACTGCCGGTGCAACTGGACTGGATGCGTCCATGCCGCCCTGGGTACAGGAGGGCGGCTACAAGGAGTGGGCTAAGCGACTCGCTGACCCTGCCGTTCGCGCGCGCGTTGCCGGGGAAATGCGAACTCCCACCGACAAATGGGAGAACTTCTTCACCGCCGTTGAGTCCCCGGAGCAGATCATCCTGGTCGGATTCAGGAACGATTCGCTGAAACATCTCACCGGAAAGACTCTCGCTGAAGTAGCGCGAATGCGTCGCAAGTCACCCGAGGAGACGGCGATGGACCTGGTGGTCGAGGACGGAAGCCGAGTGGGCACCGTGTATTTCCTGATGTCCGAGGAGAATGTGCGACGACAGCTGAAGCTTCCATGGGTGAGCTTTGGCTCCGATGGGGGCGCGCTCGCGTCAGAGGGGGCGTTTCTCAAGTCCAATCCACATCCTCGCGCCTACGGAAACGTGGCGAGGCTGCTCGGACGGTACGTCAGGGAAGAGCGGATCATACCGCTTGCCGAAGCGGTGCGTCGACTGACGTCGCTTCCGGCGGGCAACCTGAAAATCGCGCGTCGCGGCACGCTTCGCCCTGGCTACTTCGCGGACGTCGTGGTCTTCGATCCGTCGCGCGTTGCGGATCACGCTACTTTCGACAGGCCCCATCGGTATGCCACCGGAGTCGCACACGTGTTCGTGAATGGATCCCAGGTCGTGCGCAATGGAGCGCACACCGGTACAACCCCCGGGCGGGTTGTTCGCGGGCCGGGATGGAAGCGCGCACAATGACAGATTGCTGCACGCGATCATCAAAGCGAAACAAGGCATTCGCCCACTATCGCTGACAGGTCTTCACATTGAAGTAGGACCGCACGCGGCGGCACAGATCAGCCAGTGACTCGCGGTCGATTTCCTCTGTTCGCGGCACACAGTTCTCCCCATCTTAGTTGCTCATGCCCGCCACAGACCGCCTACGCTCAGCACTGGCCGGGCGCTATTCCATCGAGCGTGAGCTGGGCCTATCGCGTTTTACTGGGACCTCGGTTGGGTTCTGGACGACGCTCGCCAGCGCCTTCTGCTCAGGCTCGGGCCGGACGCCTTCAGCGGCTCGCGCCTGACGTGGGGTCTCGCGCTCGCGCAAGTGGCCGCCCTGCGCGGAGACGGGCCTCGAGCCCGCGCCTATGCCAACACGGCGAGGCGTGCTGCTGAGGTGGCGGTCCGCAACTCCCCGGGGGACCCGCAACATCACGTTCTCGTCGGCGTGGCCCTGGCCTATCTTGGCCACAGGCGCGAGGCAATAGAGCACGGCGAGCGGGCCGTAGCCTTGCTTCCAATCAGCGCGGACGCAGAGGCCGGGCCCTACATGCAGCACCAGCTCGCGCGCATTTACTTCCTGGTAGGCGAGCCCGAGAAGGCGCTTGACCAGCTCGAACCGCTGTTAAAGTTGCCGTACTTCTTGTCGCCGGGCTGGCTGCGTATCGACCCCACGTTTTCGCCCCTTCGTGGTAATCCGCGCTTCGAGCGGCTTACATCAAGATCGAGCGCTTCAGAAGCGAACCGCAACGGCTTAGCGGACAGCGTCTACTGAATCCTGAAACCGTCCTCGGTCACCGGTACGGTTTCAGCACGCCCACCGCTGCACGACCCTGCCGATGCCGGCTCGCCAAAGCTCGGCAATGAGAACGACTGCGGCGAGCCGCCCGCCTGGATCGTAATCGCGTACGACTTCCCGTCCAGGAGAGTGCCGCTGACGGTCTCGCCCTTTTCGACCGTTCCGCTGACCTGCACGGTGCCACCGCTCACATTCATGCAGCTGACTGAGCCGCGGAATCGCGACATGCCGGAGGGGCTGTTATGAATGAACTGGACGGAGCCGTTGGCGGTCGAGCCGCCGGACTCCGCGGCAACAGTCAGCTTTCTGGTGTCCTTGCCAACCTTGCTGATGCCGGCGCCGCTGATACGGCCGCCCTGCGCTGATGCCATCGCGGGACCCACGACGATGAGGGCACACGCGAGAATCCACGAGAACGCCGCGGCAACCCGCGGCGGTGGTTTCGTGCTCTTACGAAAGTCTGAGGTCATTCATTCTCCAGTGACGAGAGTCATCCAGCTGAAGGAACGACTCGCCTGATGGAATCTACGTAACACCAACATGTCTATTACACCCTGCGGGGCGGTTAGCTCCCGATACCACTCCCGCCTTGAGGCGCTGAGTAGGCGGGCGGAATGCGCGATGGATGGATACGTTTAGTGCGATGAGCACCTTCGAAGAGCATCTCCGGGCGTCGCTCTCCCACCTGTATGA
>JALYOO010000152.1 GCA_030856845.1 Gemmatimonadota bacterium | reverse complement strand
AAGTAGCACCGCCTCGCAGCTCGCAACGGGCAAGCCGCTGTATGAATGATGCTTCCTCCGCGAACACCCTCGCTATGTGCTCACTACTACCGGACATGGCGTCAGTGTCAAGAAACGCACCGATGCGGTCACCAGGCGGAATTGCATAGTCCGATCGAAGCTGGCGGATACCGATGATCGCGTCGCGCACAACTTCGAAATCGGGCTCATCACCAAAAGCAGGATCGATCACCGGCCAGGGTGCGACACCGATGAATTTCCCACGGTTGTCAGTCGCGATGGGCAACCGGTGCCACAGCACTTCCGTGATGAAAGGAACGATCGGCTGGAGGAGGCGAAGCGCGGCGTCGAATACGTGCACGAGCACGGTCCGAGCCACCGTGTAGTCATCGCCTCCGGCGGCAAGGCGGGTTTTCGAAGACTCGACGTACCAGTCGGCCAGTTCGTTCCACACGAACCGGCGCGCTGCTTCCGCATATTCACTGAGTCTCATGCCGGCGCGGAGCTCCGCCGCGCCCCAATGCTGATCGGTGGGCCGCGCAGGTCCAAGCGCGGCATCGCAGTCCGCTATCGCGCGATTCAGCCGGCCGAGTATCCAGCGGTCCGCCCTCGCGAGTCGTTTATGGTCGAGCGAGTCGAGATTGCCGACGCTCTCAGCGCCGACGTTCGTGAGAATGAATCGCCCGATGTTCCACAGCTTCGTCGTGAAGTTGCGTCCCGGAGCGAAGGATTTCTCCAGATCCCTATGATCGAGCATTAGATCGGCGCCGACTCCAAGCCCCGAGATCACCGTGTAGCGAAGCGCATCAGCACCGTACAGCGCGACGACATCGATCGGATCGATGCCATTACCGAGCGACTTGGACATCTTGACGTGATCGGTGTCGCGGACTGTGCCGTGAAGATAGACCGTATGAAAGGGAGCGTCGGCCATGAACTCGTATCCACCCATGATCATCCTCGCCACCCAGAAAAAAAGGATTTCGGGTGCAGTGACGAGATCGTCGGTCGGATAGAACGCGCGGAGATCTCGCGCGTTCGCGTTCGGCCAGCCCAGCGTGGAAAAGGGCCAGAGCCACGACGAGAACCAGGTGTCGAGAACGTCCTCGTCCTGGCGCGCCGCGCCACCGCACGACGGGCATGTATCAATGTCTTCGCGACTCGCTGTGACGGCGTCGCATGCATCGCAATACCACACCGGAATGCGATGACCCCACCACAGCTGGCGCGAGATGTTCCAGTCCCTGATGTTCTCCAGCCAGTTGACGTATACCGCCTCCCACTTCTCGGGCAGAATCCGGATGCGGCCGCTTCGAACGCCCGCGAGCGCGGGTTCGGCGAGTGGCTTCATTTTCACGAACCACTGATCGGAGAGGCGAGGCTCCACGACGGTGTCGCACCGATAGCAGTGCCTGACTGCGTGCGAGTGCGTCTCGATCTTCAACAGCTCGCCACTATCCGTCAGCATCCGGACAATCCGGTCTCGCGCCTCGAAACGGTCGAGCCCGACGAGCGATGGGGGAACGCGCGATCCCGCATCCGCCCCGTTCTCCATGGTGGCCGAGGGCGACAGTACCACTGGCATCGGAAGCGAATGACGCACGCCCATCGCAAAGTCATTGGGGTCGTGCGCGGGAGTGATCTTCACCGCACCCGTTCCAAACGCCGGATCAACCCCCTCGGCATCGGCGATTACGGGAATGGTGATTCCGGCAATCGGCAACAGCAGGGAAGTGCCGATGAGGTCGCGGTAACGCTCATCATCCGGATGCACTGCGACGGCGACGTCGGCGAGCATCGTCTCCGGCCGAGTTGTGGCGATCGTGATTCCGCGCGCGGGATCATCCGGCATGGAGTAGCGGATGTGGTAGAGCTTCCCGCTCTCTTCGCTGTGCTCCGCCTCTTCGTCGCTGAGAGATGTAAGGCAGCGTGGACACCAGTGGATGACGCGATGCCCGCGGTAGATGAGGCCTCGCTCGAATAGAAGAACGAAAGCCTCGCGCACCGCGAGCGACAACTCGGGCGAAAGCGTATAGGCGGTTCGGGACCAGTCGCACGACGCTCCGAGCGCGCGGAGCTGTTCGAGGATCGTGCCGCCCGTCTCCGAAACGAACTCGGCGGTGCGGGCGACGAACTTGTCGCGGCCGAGATCGAAGCGCGTCTTTCCTTCGGTGGCAAGCTGCTTCTCGATCACGTTCTGCGTGGCGATGCCGGCGTGGTCGGTGCCGGGAACCCACAGCGCTTCGTCGCCGCACATGCGCCGCCAGCGAACGATTACGTCCTGCACCGCGTTGTTGAGGCCGTGTCCCATGTGCAGAACCGCGGTGACGTTCGGCGGCGGCATGACAATCACGAACGGGCTGTTAGCTCCTCCGGCGTTGGTCGACCGCTCAGCGCGGGCGACAAACAATCCACTTTTTTCCCACTCGCTGTAGAGCGCCTGCTCCGTCGAAGCAGGGTCGTATTGGGGGGAGAGATCAGGGCGCGGCGGTTCGTTGCTCATGTACGTCGCAACTTAACCGCCGCATTTTGTTGCTGCGAGGAAGCGGTGCTACTCTCCCTGCGCGGTATCGGTGGGTGCGTTCAGCGGATCGGCTACGTGATCGCTTTTCGGTACGCCACCCGGTGCAACCGGCGAGCCGTCAGCGCGTCCACGGCGCGGAGGAGTCTTTGTCCGTTGCCTTCGCTCCGCTTTCAGGTCTGCCTCCTCGTCGGGATCCAGAAAGACCTCGTCGAGTATCGCTTCCTCGAGCTCCGGACGCGGATCCTCATGGCGATCGACTTCCGCGGAGGTGCCTTGCCGCCTGCGGCCGGTGCCTACGTTCTGACCTTCCCATTGGCCCTCGGTCAATGACGGGTCACCGTCGACGTATCGCTCTGATTGTTCGTCGTAGAGATCTTCCTCCGAGCGTACCGCCAGCCGATTGACGACAGTCGTCACTCCCGGTACGCCGCGCGCCACGACCACTGCCTGCTGTGCTTCATCTTCGGCGTTTACCCAGCCGGTGAGCTCGACTATGGCCTCGTCGATCGCACCGATGTCTATGGCTCGCTCGCTGAGAATCGGGTCGTTGCGGAACGCCTCGAGCACTCGCTCTTCCAGCTCTTCCGTCGGCAGGAGCGGCTCGTCGTCGGCCTCGTCGTCGTAGCCATCGCCATCGTAGCGATGATCGTGCGCGTGCGCATCGAGATGTGGCGCAGTGCCGTCGGCGTCGAGACCTCCGGTGCCCCCGAAGCTTTCCCTGATTTTTCCGGCAAGTCCTGATATCCCGCCGTACTGCTGCGACACGATGACACCCGCAGCGAATCCGGCAAGCGCGCCCAGCGCAACATACAAAGCGCTGGCGGCATTCGATTCATCATCCCTGTATCTGAAAGGCGACATGTATAAGAACCTGTGGCGAAAGGTATTGTCGAGTTCTGTGGCGAATGATATACGCAAACGATAGCTTAGGCGGGAGCAAGTTAAAGGCCATCTGCGGCTCCGGACACCGATGTCAGAAATGCTTACCCTCGTTCTTCCCGACGGTGCCGAACGCCAGGTCGAGGAAGGAACTTTGCCGCGCGATCTGGTCGCCTCAATTGGCCCGCGATTGCTGCGTGACGCTCTTGCCGTCGAGGTCGGCGGCGAAGTGCAGGACCTCATTACGCCATTCAGGAGCGGCGGCGACTTCAAGGTCCTGACCGCTCGCGATCGCCGTGCGCTCGACGTTCTCCGACACTCCGCGGCGCACATCCTCGCGACAGCTGTTCGCCGCCTGCGTCCAGACGCGAAAATCGGCTTCGGACCATCGATCGAAGACGGCTTCTACTACGACTTCGAAGTTGCGGAGCCGTTCACGCCCGAAGATCTCGAACAGTTCGAAAGCGAGATGGGAAAAGTGATCGCCGAGCGGTATCCGTTCATCCGCGCGGAAGTCAGCCAGGCCGATGCACGGGAAAAGTTCGCTGACGATCCTCTCAAGCTCGAGCGCCTTTCGGAATTCAGCGACGATGAAATCATCTCGACCTACACCGACGGACCGTTCATCGACCTGTGTCGCGGACCGCATGTGCCGGACACCTCGCATCTCAAACACTTCAAGCTTCTCCACACTGCCGGTGCCTACTGGCGGGGGGATGAAAAGCGCCAGATGCTCCAGCGGATCTATGCAACCGCATGGTTCAGCAAGGACGACCTCGACGCCTACCTGCATCGCCTGGAAGAAGCGAAGCGCCGTGACCACCGCACGCTTGGCCAGCAGCTCGACCTGTATTCCACCGATCAGAGAGTCGGACCCGGATTGATTCTTTGGCATCCGCGAGGCGGCATTGTTCGCAACGCGATCGAGGAATACGAGCGCGATCTCATCATCCGCCACGGCTACGAGCTGGTGTACACTCCACACATCGTCAGCGAGAAGCTGTTCCAGATCTCGGGGCATCTCGAGAACTTCAAGGAGAACATGTTCGGGGCGATGGACGTGGAGGGTGCGTCGTATCGTCCAAAGCCGATGAACTGCCCCGGCCACATCTGCATCTATCAATCGCGAGCGCGGTCGTACCGCGACTTGCCGATTCGCTACGCGGAGTTCGGAACGGTCTACCGCTACGAACGAAGCGGCGTGCTGCACGGAATGCTGCGCGTGCGGGGCTTCACTCAGGACGATGCTCACGTCTTCTGCACTCCCGAGCAGGTACCGGGCGAGGTCGAGCGGCTACTCGATCTCGTGCGGGAGATGCTGGAAACTTTCGGATATCCATACACGATCGAGCTGGCGACGCGTCCGGAAAAAGCACTCGGCAGCCCGGAAGTATGGCATAGCGCGCAGGACACTCTTGCCGAAGTGCTGACACGGCGCGGCCAGGAGTACGAGATCGACGAAGGCGGCGGCGCGTTCTACGGGCCGAAGCTCGACTTCAAGCTCATCGACGCGATCGGCCGGAAATGGCAGGGCCCCACCGTTCAACTCGATTTCAACCTGCCCGAGCGCTTCGACCTCGAGTACACTGGAGCGGACAACGCGCCGCACCGGCCAATCATGCTGCACCGCGTGCTCGTAGGGTCCATGGAGAGATTTGTCGGAGGGCTGATCGAGCATTACGCCGGGGCATTTCCGCTATGGCTAGCTCCGGAGCAGGTGCGCGTGATACCTATCTCCGATGACGTGATCGCGCCCGCTCGCTCGGTAGCTGAGCGGCTGCAGGAGGCCGGTGCACGCGTTCATCTCGACGAACGGTCCGAGACATTGAATTACCGGATACGCGACGCCGAAACGCTGAAGATTCCGTACATGGCTGTCATCGGGAAGCGAGAAGCGGAAAGTGATTCGCTGGCACTTCGCGTTCGGGGTGCGGGCAAGAAGCAGGAAGTGATGCCGGTGGCCGACTTCATCGCACTGGTGAATGACCAGCTCTCGGCGAGGGCGCTCGCACCTTAGACTCGGCTTCAACGACTCAACAACGACAATGTTCATCGGCCATTTCGCTGTTGCCTTCGCAGGAAAGAAAGTGGCTCCGAACGCGCCGTTGCCGGCACTCCTGCTGGGAGCGCTGTTCGCGGATGTCCTGTGGCCGATCCTCGTCGCGATCGGGGCCGAGCATGTGCGCATCGTGCCCGGGGCGACCGTCTATACTCCGCTCGAGTTCGTGAGCTACCCGTGGTCACACTCGCTCTTGATGCTGATCATCTGGGGAGGATTGTTCGCGGCGTACTATCGCGGCCGGACGGATGGCCGCCTTACGGGATGGGTGGTCGGCGCTCTGGTGGTGAGCCACTGGATACTCGACTGGATCACCCACCGCCCTGACATGCCGCTCTGGCCCGGCGGCCCGAAGTACGGGCTGAGCCTCTGGAACAACGTCAACGCGACGATCGCGGTCGAGATCGCGATGTTCGTGGCCGGCGTGCTCCTCTATGCGACGGCGACGCGCGCGCGTGATGCAGCCGGACGCTGGGGCCTCTGGTCGCTGGCCGCACTGCTCCTCGCGACTTTCGTTTTCGATTCCTTCGACCGGGCGCCACCGCCGTCGATCAAAGCGCTGTGGATCACTGCGCTGATCGCCACGGCCGTGGTGGTTTCCTGGGCGGGTTGGGTGGACAGACATCGCGAAACGGCCTGAGTCAACCGCGCCAGTCGATTATTTTCCGTAGGTGACTCACACTCAGGTAAATGCCCGATAAATCAAGAATTCCAGTAATCGTCTCGGCGGCGAGAACGCCCGTTGGGAAGTTCCTTGGCGGCCTCTCTTCGCTGTCCGCGCCCGAGCTCGGCGCGATCGCCATTCGTGAGGCTCTTCGGCGCGCCGGCGTTGCTCCGGAAGCCGTCGAAGAGGTCATCATGGGCCAGGTGCTTCAGGGCGGCTCGGGTCAGGCGCCGGCTCGTCAGGCCGCACTTAAATCCGGGATCCCCGCCACTGTTCCCGCTCTCACCGTCAATAAAGTGTGCGGATCCGGCCTCAAGGCGGTGATGCTCGCCGCCCAGTCCATCAAGGCAGGAGACAATCAGGTGGTCGTCGCGGGCGGCCAGGAGTCGATGTCGAACGCGCCCTATTACGTGTATGGTATGCGGAACGGCGTAAAGCTGGGCGATCAGAAGATGGTGGACGGGATGGTGAAAGACGGACTCTGGTGCGCGTCGTGTGACGTGCATATGGGAGGTCACGCCGAACACACGGCCAGAAAAGGGAAGGTCGGGAGATCGGAGCAGGATGAATTCTCCGTGCAGTCACACGCGAAGGCCATCGCCGCGATCGAAGGCGGAAAGTTCCGCGACGAGATAGTTCCGGTGGAGATCGCCGGCCGCAAGGGAACCACTATCGTCGACACCGACGAAGGGCCGAGAAAGGACACTACCATCGAGAGTCTGACGAAGCTCAAGCCGGCTTTTCCAGGCAATGGCGACGCGTCGGATCTGTCCGTCACCGCGGGCAATGCGTCCTCGCTGAACGACGGGGCCTCCGCGCTGGTCATTGTGTCCGAGGAATACGCCAACGCCAACGGGCTGGAGGTGATGGCACGGATTACGGGATACGCGACCGGCGGGACAGAGCCGCAGGATCTTTTCTTCGCCCCGATCTTTGCCGTGCAGAACCTGATGAAGAAGTCTGGTGCCACGATCGCCGACTACGATCTGATCGAAGCCAACGAGGCGTTCGCCTCGCAGGCCCTCGCCAACGGTGCGGGCCTCGACTGGGATTGGGATCGCGTCAACGTCAACGGCGGAGCGATCGCGCTCGGCCACCCGATCGGGGCGAGCGGTGCCCGGGTGCTCACCACTTTGTTGTATGCAATGAAGGACCGGGATGCGCGCACCGGCATGGCTACGCTTTGCCTCGGCGGCGGCAATGCGGTGGCCCTCAGTGTGGAGCGCGCCAGC
>JALYOO010000134.1 GCA_030856845.1 Gemmatimonadota bacterium | reverse complement strand
GATTATGACTTCCGACAAAATCTACTTCCCCCCTTCGTGGCGTTTTGATCGCCTGTTTGGGTACAGAATGCTAAACGTAGCGGGGACACAAGAGGCCGGCAAGCGCGGACATCTGCAGCTAGCCGGGCGGCCAGCTCATTCGGCGGCCGCCCATGACATGAATGTGGAGGTGGGCCACGCTCTGACCAGCGTCGGCACCGGTGTTCGCAACGATGCGAAAACCCGAGGTGCCTATAGCCTCTGCATTCGCAACTCTCGCTGCCAGCAGCATGAGGTCGCCCAGCTCACGCGCATCATCCGCTTCCAGCAGCGAACTCAGGTGCCTGCGCGGGATCACCAGCAGATGAACCGGCGCCTCCGGCTTGATGTCCCGAATGACAACTCCCCATTCGCTTTCGTCGACGAAGTCGGCCGGGATTTCCCTGCGAATGATTTTGCAGAACAGACAGTCAGACGCCATTTCATCTACTCCGGGTGGAGCGAGACGCGGAGCGCTTCGCCAACCCGAAGGATCGTACGTCTCGAGTCACTCGCCCAGAGGAATCACTATCAACCACCGGCGGGCACAGTGCGCAGCGAAAGCATCGCGCGGACAATCGCCAGCGCCGCGATCCCCGCAGTCTCGAACCTCAGCACGTTTTCTCCCAGAGACACGCCAATAAATCCAGCGGCGGCGAGACTGTCGGACTCAGCCGCCTCGATGCCGCCTTCCGGCCCGAGCGCGATTACCACGGGATCGAAGAGAGCCGTCGCGGCGAGCTGCGTTTCCGAAAATGGATCAAGCATCACTCTGGTACCGCGCGGTGCGGCAGCGATGGCTCGATCCGGAGTAGCCAGTGGATGTATCTCAGGGAGCCATCCGCCGCCGGACTGGGTCATCGCTCCGATCATGCGGTTTCGCACACGAGACTGAAAGGTTGGCCCATCGCCCCTCGGGCCGACGCTTCGCGACCGACGCCACATCACCGGTCGCCAGCTTGTCACGGCGAGCTCGGTCGCCTTCTCAGCGAGCAGCAGCATCCGGTCACGATCTCCGACCGGCATCATCAGATGCACCGCCGCCGGGGCCGCAAGTTCCCACGCGGTGGCGACATCAATTGTCAGGGAGCGCTTGGCTGCGCGCGCGATGACTCCCGCGGCCGCATTGCCGCGGCCGTCCCTCAACCCTACTGCCTCTCCAGGCGAGACGCGAATGACGCGGGCGTGCTGCGCCGCTTCTTCACCGAGCGTCACGGACGTTCCGGGCACGAACGCATCGGAGGAGAAGAAAGTGACTACTTCCGCGTCAGCAGCACGCTCCACCATCCCTCCTCGGTATGCTCGGCGGTGATCTTCCAGTACAGCTCATCAGCTGCGTCGATCATAAGAAGGCGCTCCTCCGCCAATATTCCCGAGAGGATGGCGTGACCTCCCGGGGGAATGCAAGTCGCGATCAGCGGCATCAGTTCGATCAGCACCGAGGAGAGAATATTCGCCAGCACGAGTTGCACGGGTGCGATGAGCGGCAGCAATGTCGCCGCATCGCCAAGCATGACGTACACTCTGCCTTCCATTCCATTGGCGTCGACGTTCTGTTCCGCATTCCCAATCGCCTCCGGATCGATCTCGATTGCGATCACGCGGCTCGCCCCGAGCCGGCCAGCAGCGATCGCGAGTACCGCACTGCCGGCGCCCAGGTCGGCAACTGTTCGCGGCGTCGGCGCAATAAGCTGCATCAAACGGACAACGCCCCGGGTGGTCGCGTGCTCGCCGGTTCCGAATGCCATCGCTGGCTCGATCACGATCGTGCTTTTAGGCTCCAGGGAGCTGGCCAGCCAGGGCGGAGCGATTGTAAGGTTGCCTACCTTGTGAGCGGAGACCTGGGCTCTCCAGCTGGACCAGTCAGCAACGGGCGCTTCGCCAAATGATATCGTTGCGGCAGGATCCCGTTCGACCACCGCCGCGCTAAGCGCCTCCAGTGATGTGCCGGGGGGAAAACAGGAAACGATGGCGGTCCCGTCTTCCTGTATTCCGAGTGAGCCAAACGCGAACAATGCATCAGCCACCAACTGCGGCTCACCCGACGGTTCGATCCTCACGGATATCCACGCGCGCTGACCTTCTCCCGGGGCGTAGAGGTGCATCAGGCCCCGAGCGACTCTTTCACCTTTGACCAGAATCCCTTTGTCCGGCGCTGCGCGGGAGCGGTCTGCAGTTCTCCGAGGCGCTTGATGAGCGTCTCCTCCTCCGCCCCCAGATCTTCCGGGGTGAAAAGCTGAAGGCGCACGTGGAGGTCGCCTACACCGGACGCATTCACACGCGGAAGGCCTCGCCCTCTCAAATGAAAGACATGGCCGCTCTCTGTGCGCGGCGGCACCTGGAGTGTGACGCTGTTGCTCACCGTCGGCACCTGCACGTCCGCGCCGAAGACAAGCTGCGAGTAGGTGGCGAGTACCTCGCAGTACAGGTCCTCACCATCGCGCTCGAATCGAGAGTCTTCCTCCACCTCGAAGACCACAAGAATGTCACCCTTGCCACCACCCCGCGGTCCAACGTTGCCAACCCCGCGCATCGTCATGTACTGCCCTGTCGCAACACCAGGCGGAACCTTGACGTTGACAGTTTCCTCCTGTCTGACGCGGCCCTCGCCCCTGCACTTTCTGCACGGCGAAGCGATGATCGTTCCTTCACCGGAACACGTGGGACACGGCGAGACACTTATCACCTGGCCAAAGAATGACTTCTGCGCACGGCGGACCTCGCCTGCACCGGCGCAGGTGGTGCAGCGGGCCGGAGTGGTTCCCGACTCCGCGCCGTTGCCGCCGCATTTGTCACACACGGCAAGCAGCCGCACCGTTACCGGGCGCTCGACTCCTGTCTCGACGTCCGCGAGTCGCAGCGGCATCGTGATGCGAATGTCGGACCCGGTCCTTGGCCCCGACCCACCGCCCCCGCGACCGCTGAACATCTCGCCGAAGCCCGCCATCCCCCCGAGATCCCGCATGAAGATGTTGAGTGCTTCGGCGAGATCGACATGATGAAAACCGCCTGATCCACCGCGAAGTCCGGCTTCGCCGTACCTGTCGTACATGGAGCGCTTGTCGGAATCCCGAAGCACATCATACGCTTCAGTGATCTGCTTGAACTTTTCCTCGGCTTCGCGCGAGCCGTTGTTGCGATCGGGGTGATTCGTCATCGCGAGCTTGCGATACGCCTTTTTTATTTCTTCATCCGACGCGCCGCGCTCGACGCCCAGTGTCTCGTAGAAATCAGCCATCTGAGTAATGCTACTC
>JALYOO010000110.1 GCA_030856845.1 Gemmatimonadota bacterium | reverse complement strand
GATTGATGGCGAGCATGATCGACGGGTTTCTCATCACTTCGATGAAGCCCAGTATCGCGATGACGAAGAACCACACGACCATCACCGGCCCGAAAACGCGGCCGACTTTCGCCGTTCCCTTTTTCTGGATCAGGAACAGCGCAAACAGGATGACGAGCGTTACCGGTACTACGAAGACCTTGAACCGCGGGGTAATCACTTCGAGGCCTTCGGTGGCGCCCAGAACGGACATCGCTGGAGTTATCACGCCGTCTCCATAGAGCAGAGAGGCGCCGATAAGCCCAAGCGCGATGATGATGAATCGCCGCCTGTTGTCACCCTCGCGTCTTGTCTGCTGAAGGATGAGGGCGAGCAGGGCCAGCTCACCGCCTTCGCCCCGATTGTCTGCGCGAAGGATGAAGGCGATGTACTTGATACTGACGATGATGATCAACGCCCAGACGATCAGCGACAGTACGCCATAGACGTTGGCGGGCGTGGCCTCTACTCCATGGCCTTCCCGGAAGCATTCCCTGATGGCGTAAAGCGGACTGGTACCGATGTCGCCGTAAACGACACCAATCGCGAGGAGCGTGAGACGGGCGAGACGGCCCCCGCTGGGATTTGCCTCAGGATGGGTGGAAATACCGGTTTCCTCTTGGAGAGAGCTGCACAGGCTCCGCGCACGGGTGTTTCAGCGGTGGTCAAATACTATGCCGTCCGAGGCGCCAGAAAGCTCGTTCGCGCGGCATATGGTTTGCGAATGTATCACTTCGCCGCAGAGCGCGGCCGATCAAGTCAATGCAATCGAGGAGGAGTTATGGATAAGGACCTGGAAAGCCGTGGCGTAGAGAACGAAGTCAAGGGAAAGGCCAAGGAGATGAAGGGAAAGGTTCGCGGAGACATCGGCGATGCCACGGACAACACCAGCGAGCACATCAAAGGGCGCGCTGAAGAGATGAAGGGAAAGATCCAGAAAAACTTCGGCAAGGCCGAGCGGAATACGGACGAAGCGGTCTAGCCGACACTCGATTTAAAAACGAAGCGCCCCCCGAAATTTCGGGGGCGCTTCGTTCTTGATGCCGCTTCCGTTGTGCTGCCTGCTCCGCGCGCTTACTCGTACCTGAGCGCTGTGATCGGATCGAGCGATGCAGCCCGTCTCGCCGGCCAGACGCCGAACAGAATACCGATACCGGCCGAGAAAACGAACGCGAGCAGGACCGACGATGGGTCTACCGCTGTGTTAAAGCCTCCCAGTTTGTTCAGCAGAGCGGCGCCGCCACCACCGAGCAGAATGCCAGCGAGCCCGCCAATCAGGCACAGAACGATCGCCTCGATCAGGAACTGGAACAGGATCGCACCCTTCGTCGCACCCAATGCCTTCCGCACGCCGATTTCGCGCGTGCGCTCCGTGACCGAAACAAGCATGATGTTCATGATCCCGATGCCCCCGACAAGAAGGCTCACTGCCGCGATCCCCGCGAGTAGGAACGTGAACGTCTTCGTCGTCTCAGCGAAGGTGTTGAGGAACTCGGCCTGATTGCGGATGTCGAAATCGTCGCGCTTCTCTGCCGTCAGCCGGTGCTCGCGTCGCAGTATCGACTGGATCTCCGCCTGCGCCTCCGGAATCTTGTCCTCGCTAATCGCGAGTACTCCTATTGTGTTGAGACGGTCGGTTCCCATTAGTCGATAGCGGCCCGTCGCAAGCGGAATGACGACGATGTCGTCCGGATTCTGTCCCGGTCCCGCCTGTCCCTTCGAGGCAAGCACGCCAATCACCTCGAACTGAAGGCCGCCGATGCGGACGTACTCGCCCAGCAGCGCCTCGGGTGTCTGCAGGCCGAGGTTGTCGATCACGGCAGAGCCGACGACGGCGACGCGCCGCATTCCAGCTTCTTCAGCGTCATTGAAAAAGCGGCCCGAGCCAAGCGTGTACTTGCGGATATTGAGGTAGCTCGGCTTCGCCGCAGTGATCTGCGACATTGCATTCGAGCTTCCGTACTGAAACATCAGGCGCTTGTTCATTTCCGGTCCTACCGCCTCGAAAAACTTCCCGCGCTTTTCAAGTGCTTCCGCATCGCGCATCGTGAGCTTCTCATCGTTCTCGGTCGCTAC
>JALYOO010000108.1 GCA_030856845.1 Gemmatimonadota bacterium | reverse complement strand
AGCCCCAGGTCGGCGAAATATCTGGAGAAATGCTCACCCAGATAGCGGTGGCGTGCGACGCAAAGTGCGCGGAGTGGGGCCTGGTTGATCACCTGCCATCCTAAGATATGCGGCTCCCCAACACAAGCGCCAAAGGGACGTGTCCAACGATCTGGACGCTCTTGCGGGACAGCTGGACACCCGAAACCAAGGGCGGGTCGGGAGGTGCGACGGAATGCCGACACCTGGCTCATGCCATACTGGCACTTAACAAAAATGCCCCGCGCGGAAGGCGCGGGGCATTCTGGCTGCTGTCAGGCCGGTTTAGCGGCGCTGAACGTCCACGTTATTTCCGATCACACCACCTAGGACGGCACCGGCGACGCCGCCGATGACTGCGCCCTTGACCTTGTCACGGCTGGTGACGGCGCCAATGGTCGCTCCGGCGACTGCGCCGATGGCCGCATCACGTTTCGTGTGCTTGATCACCCGTGTCGGACGCGGTGCCGGGGCCGAATAGGTCCCTGAAGACCGGGAAGATCCGCTCGAGGCGCGGCCCGAACTGCGGCTGGAGCTGCGCCGGGCGACGGGACGGTCGCGATACACGATCCTCTCCCGCACGGGCTCGCTGTAAACGGGGGCGGCATAGCCGTTCGGCGCATAACCGACCGGGGCCAGCCCCTGCGCCGCGTAGGCACGCTCCATGGCAGAGACGCTGTCCATCGCCATGTAGGGCCGAGCCTGGGCCGCCAGCGACAAGTCGGAATTCAGGGCGTCGTCGACCTTGCTGGTCTTGTCATCAGATCCGCACGCTACCGCCAAAATGGCCACTGGAACCACTAAGTACTTCTTGAATGACATCATTTATTCCTCCCGTTGACGGCCGCGCCACGCGACCATACACCTTGGGGAGGCAGGGTCTATGCCACCCGGACCCCTTTTTCAGTCTCAGCTGAATCCGGTACTTCCACCGGTTCGATAATCTGCGGATGGCCTTCCGGCGGAAGGTTCAGGGTGAACACGCTCCCCTTGCCTGGCTCCGACCTGACCTCTAGGGAGCCGTCCAGCAGAGTGGCCAGCCGCCGGGAGATCGGGAGACCCAGGCCTGTCCCCATCTGCTGGGTCGGCGAGACCTGCACGAACTCCTCGAAGATCCTTACCTGATCCTCGTCCGAGATGCCCTCCCCGTTGTCGATTACCGAGACCGAGACGCCTCCGCCTTCGCGGGCATCGCATTCCACCCTGATCGGTTTCTTGTCGCCGAACTTGATCGCGTTCGACAGCAGGTTGAGCAGAATCTGCCTCACGCGCCGCGGGTCGCTGACTACCGTGAGCTGCTCTGTGGGATGGTCGAACGAGAGATCGGTTCCGTGCTCATCGGCGAGCGGTCGGACGGTCACGAACAAGTCATCGATCAGATGGGGAACGCTAACCACCTGAACCGCCAGCTCGATTTTTCCGGCTTCGATCTTGGACAGGTCCAGAACGTCGTTCACCAGCTCGAGCAGATGTCGCGCCGCTCTCAGCGTGCGCTGAAGGCCTTCCCTCTGCTTCTCGTTGAGTGGGCCGTAGATGTTGTCGATCATCAGCGTGCTGTAGCCGATGACGGCGTTGATTGGTGTGCGCAATTCATGGCTCATCGACGCGTAGAACCGGTTTCGCACGCCCATCGCCTGCTCGAGCTCCTGCTGCCTCGCATGCAGCTGCTTGTTGAGCTCCGACAGCTGAGCCGCCGACTTGGCCTCGGACTCGAGAAGCTCGGCACGGTGCTGAAGCTCGAGCTCGCGCCGCTGGCTCTCCGCCAGCATCTCCGTCTGCTCTTTGATCTGCTGCTGCTTCAGGTAGAGATCGACGAATACGGCGACCTTCGATCGAAGCACGTCTGGATTGAACGGCTTGAAGACGTAGTCCACCGCTCCCATCGAGTATCCCTTGAAGACGTACGCATCTTCCTTGTTGATCGCGCTGAGGAAGATGATCGGGATAAATCTCGACTTTTCCCGGGACTTGATGATCTGGGCGGCGTCGAACCCGTTCATCTCCGGCATCTGCACGTCGAGCAGGATCGCGGCGAAATCGTGCTTGAGCACGGACTTGAGCGCCTCGCCGCCGGAGTGCGCGCAGATGAGAATCTGGCCCAGCGGCTCGAGTATCGCCTCGAGCGCAAGGAGATTCTCGGGCCTGTCGTCGACCAGCAGAAGCTTGACCCGCGAATCCTTCGTCATGCGCGCCTTGCGCCTGATACCGCGGAAGCTGATCCAACCATCGAGCAGAGATGCGCGGCGATTTTTTCGAGAGGCAGCACGTCCGCTTCCGGTACCACGCGCCGGGCGGCAGCGGGCATCGTCGGGCTTTCGGCAGTATCGGGATCCTGGACTATGCCCCGTCCACCCCTGTCGACAATGTGCCTCAGACCACGGGCGCCGTCGTCGTTCGCGCCCGTCAGCACGATCCCGATCGCGCGACTCATATAGGTGTCGGCCGCTGACATCAGCGTGACGTCGATGGACGGCCGGCTGAATCGCACCAGTGGGTCGGTAGTCAATGAGAGATAATCCGTTTCGACGAGCACGTGGTAGTTCGCCGGCGCGATGTACACGTGGCGGGGTTCCAGCGGCTCCTTGTCTTCGACGTCGAGGACACGCAGCGTCGTAACGTCCTGGAGCAGCGCCGCCAGCAGATTGTCAGCATGCCTGCTTCGGTGTTGAACGACGACGACCGGAACACCGAAATCAGACGGCAGACCGCCGATGAGGCGGCTCAGCGCAGCCAGCCCGCCCCACGATGCTCCGACGGCGACAATCGACGCGCTCTTCATTTCGCTTTGCGAAAGATCTTCTCGGGTCCATTGATCTGTTCATAGCACTCTTCGTAGGCGGAAAAGCGCAGCGATTCCCTGCTTCCCAGTACCAGAATCCCGAACATTGCCAGGCTGCCATAGAAGAGCCCGTGCACTTTCGCCTGGAGTGACTTGTCGAAGTAGATCAGCACGTTCCGGCAGAGGATCACGTTGAATTCGGCGAACGAGCGGTCCGTGACGAGGTTGTGCAGCGAGAAGACGACATTGGTCGTGAGCGTCGGGCTGAAGAGAGCGCCGTCGTACTTCGCGAGGTAATAGTCCGAGAACGCCCGCTTGCCGCCGGCGGCAATGTAGTTCTCCGTATACTCCTG
>JALYOO010000236.1 GCA_030856845.1 Gemmatimonadota bacterium | reverse complement strand
ATCCGGACGTGCTTTCCGTAGAAATCACCATCGGCATCGAACAGATGTGCCTCGATCGACCTCTCATTTTCTCCGAAGGTCGGCCTGGGTCCAAGATTCATCATTCCGCCGTAGTCGCGGGCGGGAGTCTGCACCTTCACCGCGTATACACCCTCCGGCGGCAGAAGCTTCCTCGGACCCGGGGGGGACAGGTTGAGAGTGGCAAAACCGAGCTGCCGTCCGCGTGCGTTACCCGCAATCACTTCGCCGGAAACGGAGTAGGGGCGCCCGAGTCCGGCGGCAGCGCGGTCGAGGTCTCCGCCGGCGACCGCACGACGAATCGAGGTCGAGGAAACCTGCTGGCCGTCAGGCAGCGAGACTGCGTCCACGACATCGACAGGAAAGCCGTGCTCCGCCCCCAGCTCGCGAAGCACCGCTACGTTCCCTGCACGGCGATGCCCGAATCCATGGTCATGTCCAATCAGCAACTCCCGCATGCGGAATCTCTCCAGCAGGATTCGCTCGACGAACTCCCGCGCTTCGAGCAGTGCGAGGTCGTGCGTGAAAGGCACGATCGCCAGGTAGTTCAATCCCGATGCGGCGATTGCTTCGAGCTTCTCCTGAACAGTGGTGAGAAGCTGCGGCGCCGCACCGGGATTCACTACTTCCAGAGGATGAGGCTCGAAGCTCACCAGCAAACTGGGTAGTCCTGATTCATGCGCCCTGGCCACCAGCCGCGCGATAACATCGAGATGTCCGCGGTGCACTCCGTCGAACGTGCCGACAGTGACGACGGTTCCGCGAACGGTTGCAGGAAGTCCCGAAGCGCTGGCCAGCGATGAGGGCTCAGACATCCGCAACGACTCGTAGCCCGCGCAACGAGGGCGGGTTGTTTTTCAACGCATCCACGGTTGCTGCCTGCGCTACATCGAATGACCCGCACCGCGTGCGACGCAGCGCAGCGAGGTGCGCAGAGCTTGCAGTAGCCCGGCCAAGATCTCTCGCCAGAGCGCGAATGTACGTTCCCCCTCCGCACGAGATCGTGACGTCAATCTCACTTTCTACTTCCCGATGCACGGTCCAATCGTGTACTTCCACGTCAACGGGTTCGAGCTCGAGTTGCTCGCCGCGCCGAGCTGCCGCGTAAGCACGCGTGCCGTCTACCGACTTTGCCGAGAATGCCGGCGGAACCTGAGAGATACGCCCCGTCATCGCAGCGATCGCGGTCCGTATGGCGCCCTTTGCAGGAAGATTTGTCTCCCTCACCACCGTCCCCGTGCAGTCATCGGTGTCGGTCTCGGCGCCGAAACGAATCGTCGCGTCGTAAACCTTGGGCTCGGTGTCGAGAAAGTTCGCAAGGCGCGTCGCTCGGCCGAGGAGCAGCAGCAGTAATCCAGTCGCAAACGGATCGAGAGTGCCGAGGTGACCGATGCTGCGCTCGGCGTACACACGGCGGGCAAGCTGTACGATGTCATGCGATGTCATTCCCGCTGGCTTGTCAACAAGGAGCAGGCCCTCGCTCCGTCCGGGCAATCGCGCGTCCTCAGCCCGGCAAATCGTCGCGTGCTGGATCGTCGGACGCGGCTGCGTCTTCGAGCTCCGGAGAACGCTCCGACTTGATTTCGGCGAGCAGCGACTCGATCCGCGCGGCACGCGCGACACTGTCGTCCTCTCTGAACTGAATCTCGGGCGCAACGCGAAGACGCAACGCACGGCCAACGCGGGACCTGAGGTGCGAAGCGGTGCTGGCGAGTCCCTGGAATGTCGCTTCCTTTTCCGAATCGCTTCCCATCACGCTCACGAACACTTTTGCGTGACGAAGATCAGGCGTGACGTCCACCCCGGTCACGGTCACGAATCCGATGATTCGCGGGTCTTTCGCCGATTCCGTCAGAAAGGTCGCCACTTCCTCGCGGACCGCCTCGGCGACCCGGTCCGCGCGCCGTGTATTACGCAGGGGCTGTCGACGCCAGAGTTCGCGCGATCTGATCCGTGCGATAACACTCGATGAGGTCGCCCACCTTGATGTCGTTGAAGTTCTCGATCCCGATTCCGCACTCGAAGCCCTCGCGGACTTCCTTCACGTCGTCCTTGAAGCGGCGCAACGAGCCGATCGTTCCGTCGTAAATCTCCACGCCGTCGCGGATGACGCGCGCGCGCCCCTGCCGATTGATGATGCCGCTCCTGACGGAGCAACCGGCGATGAGACCGATGCGCGGAACCTTGAACGTTTCCCGCACTTCCGCCTCGCCGAGCACCACTTCGCGCTCCTCCGGCCGCAACATTCCTTCGAGCGCTGAACGAACATCTTCCACGGCTTCGTAGATGACTTTGTAGAGTTTGATGTCGATGCCTTCGCGCTCGGCGGCGGCACGCGCATTGTTGTCCGGACGCACGTGGAAGCCGATGATGATCGCTCCCGAGGCGCGCGCAAGCAGGATGTCGCCTTCGTTGATGGAGCCGACACCACGGTGGATGACATCGACCGAGACTTCGTCGTGCGACAGCTGACCGAGTGCATCGGCAAGAGCCTCTGCCGGACCGCCCTGATCCGCCTTGATCACGATCCGCAGCGTGCGCTTTTCGCCCGCGGCGGCGGCGTTCATGAAATCCTCGAGCGAGACGATGCTCTTCGAGGTGCGTCGGCTTTTCGCCTCACGGTCCAGCCGCTGGCGCGTCTGCGCAATCTCACGTGATTCGAGTGCGTCCTCCACGACGACGAACTGATCGCCCGCCATCGGCACTCCGCCGATCCCGAGTACCTGCACGGGGATCGCCGGGCCCGCCTGCTTCACGGTTTTTCCGCGCTCGTCGAGCAGCGCGCGTACGCGGCCGGAGTACATGCCGCAGATGAAGTCGTCGCCGACGTTGAGCGTACCGGCAGATACGAGGACCGTAGCAACCGGCCCCTTACCCGGATCGAGCTGCGCTTCGACGACCGCTCCCGACGCGCGCCGATTCGGATTTGCCTTGAGATCGAGTATCTCCGCCTGCAGAAGTACCTGCTCGAGGAGAACGTCGACGTTGGTTCCCTGCTTCGCCGATATCTCACTGGAGAGTGTGGTGCCGCCGAACTCCTCGAGCACCACGCCGTGCTGAAGGAGGTCCTGCTTCACCTTGCCGGGATTCGCGGCGGGCAGATCGATCTTGTTGATGGCGACGATCATCGGGACGCCGGCGTTCCGCGCGTGCGATATGGCCTCGATGGTCTGAGGCATCACCTGATCGTCGGCGGCGACAACGAGGACGACGATATCCGTCACCTGTGCGCCGCGTGCGCGCATCGCGGTGAACGCTTCGTGACCCGGCGTATCCAGGAAAGTGATGCGCTTGTCGTTCGGAAGCGTGACATGATAGGCACCGATGTGCTGAGTGATTCCACCAGACTCGCCTGCGACGACGTTCGCCTTGCGCACATAGTCGAGCAACGACGTCTTGCCGTGATCGACGTGCCCCATGATTGTCACCACGGGCGGCCGGGCCTCAAGCGTCTCGGGGGCGTCCACCTCGACCGCCTCCTCGAGTCCGGCGGTGTACTCCTCTTCCTTTACGGCCTGGAAACCGAACTCTCCCGCGATGAGCTCGATCTGATCGAAATCGAGTCGCTGATTGATCGTGATCATCAGGCCGAGATTCTTGAACGCGAACCCGACGATCTGGGTCGCGGGAATCTTGAGAATTCCCGCGAGCTCGCTGACCGTGATGAACTCGTTGACGCGAACTGTCTTTTTTTCGCGCTCGACGGCGGCAACGCGTTGCGCCTCCATCTCTTCACGATAGCTGACGTCATCCGAGCGGCGAGCGCCTCCTCTGCGCACTACGCCCTGGCGTAACGCTGTCATCGTTTTGGAGATGCTGGATGACACGGCTTCCTGATCGACGGATCCGCGCTTGCCCTTCTTTCCCCGGCGTGCGCCGCGATCATCACCCGGACGTGGGCGGTCGTCACGGCGCGGCCCGGGGAAGCCGGTACCGGTGCCGGGAGCGGCGGACGCCACGGGACGCGGCGGAGCAAACGGAGTTC
>JALYOO010000083.1 GCA_030856845.1 Gemmatimonadota bacterium | reverse complement strand
CTCCTCCGCTGCACACCAATATCGATCTCGAGTTACAGAAATTCGTCGCTTCTGTGTTTGGCGATTCGCTTCGCGGTGGAGCGATCGCCATGGAGCCGCGCACTGGAGGCGTACTCGCGCTGTTCAGCGCGCCGAGCTTCGATCCGAACCGCTTCACTGGTGGGATCCCTGCAGACTATTGGAAGCAGTTGAATACCGATCCCGCGCGTCCGCTGTTCAACAAGGTGATTCAGGGCACGTATCCACCTGCATCCACATGGAAGCTGGCGACCGCATCGATCGGGCTTTCCAACAAGGTGGTCACATTCAGGGAACGCATGCCGGTGGCGTGCAGCGGCGGCATGCAATATGGCCGGAGGTATTTCCGATGCTGGGAAAAACGCGGGCACGGATCTACTACGCTGGCCCAGGCAATTGAGAAATCCTGCGACGTTTACTTCTACCAGCTTGGCCTCAAAATCGGATTGTCGCGTCTCGTCGGCGGCGGGATAGATCTCGAGTTTCATGAGCGCTCCGGAATCGACCTGCCGAACGAATACAAGCCGCGCTTCCCGCTTCGTGATGTTCGTGCCTACTACAACCGACGGTATGGCCCCCGCGGGTGGACGGCGGGCGCGAACTCACTGAATCTGTCGATCGGCCAGGGGGAGAATTCGCAGACGGTAGTGAACATGGCGAAGTTCTATACGGCCCTGGCCACTGATGGGTCTGCGGCAAGACCGGAGATCGTGAAGCGAAACCCGGAGCGAAAGCGGATTCTTGACCTGACGCCGCAGCAGTTGTCGCAGCTGCGTCTGGCCCTCGCGGGAGTGGTATCCGAGCGCGGAACCGCGGGAGGCTCTCGCATTCAGGGTCTGGTCATCGCCGGCAAGACAGGTACCGCGCAGAATTCGGAGAACATCAATGTCGACCATGCATGGTTCGTGGGCTTCGCTCCGGCCGACAATCCGACGATCCTTGTCGCGGTGTTCCTCGAGTTCGGCGATCACGGCTGGCTCGCCGCGCGCGTCGCATCAAAAATCATCGGCTTTTACACGAAGGCCGTCCCAATCGAGCTGACAGCAACGACAGAATGATGCGTCGCATCAAGACAGGATGATGCGCCGCACCGTGGCGGATTACCCGCTGGTGATCACGGGTCTTCTGCTCTCCATCTTTGGCGTCGCCATGGTGTACTCCGCCGGAGTCACCGATACACCCACAGCCGTTGGCCGGGTTTACAAGTCGCAGATAGTGTGGCTCGTACTCGGCATGGTTGGGGCCTACGGTATCAGCAGATCCTCGGTGCGTTTCATCGAATGGGTGACCATACCCGCCTACCTGCTGTCGCTGGTGCTTCTTGGATTGACCCTTGTGATCGGATCCGGAGCGGGCACCGCGGCGAGCACGAAGAGCTGGATCGCGGTGGGTGGCGTGCGACTGGGGCAGCCGTCGGAGCTGGCCAAGATCACCGTCGTGCTGATGCTGGCGCACATCCTCTCTTCGCGCCGCGAGCCGCCAAAATCCCTGATCGATCTGTGGAAGCCGGCGATAGTTGTCGGCATTCCCTGGGTGATCATCATGCTTCAGCCCGATCTGGGTACCGGCATCGTATTCATCGGGATCTTCTTCGGAATGCTGTACTGGTCCGGAGTTTCGTGGCCGCTGCTGCTGCTGCTGGCAAGTCCGGTAGTGAGTCTCATTCTCTCGTTCAGCACTGGTCTGTGGGGGGCGTGGTTCCTCGTGCTCCTTGCTCTCGTTCTCTATTACCGGCCTTACCTGGTGGAAGGCATCGTGCTGATGGTGGCTAACATCGCCACCGGTGTGGTGGCAAACATTCTGTGGGAGAAACTGGAGCCGTATCAGCAGAACCGATTGAAGGTTTTCCTTGACCCGTCGGCCGACGCGAAAGCGTCAGGCTATCACGTCATTCAATCGAAGATCGCTATCGGCTCGGGTGGATTTTTCGGAAAGGGGTACACGCTGGGCACTCAGAAACGCCTTGCCTTCCTTCCCGAGCAGCATACCGATTTCATCTTTGCCGTGGTCGGAGAAGAGGTTGGCTTCATCGGGGTGACCATCGCGCTGACGCTGTTCCTAATTCTATTTCTGCGTATCACGCAGATATCGGGTCGGGCGAACGATGCGTTCAGCTCGCTCGTCGCATTCGGGCTGATGGCGAGCTGGTTCGTGCACGTGCTCGTGAATGTCGGCATGACGCTGAACCTGATGCCTATCACCGGAATCCCGCTGCCCTTCTTCAGCTACGGGGGATCGTTCATGCTTGCGTGCTGGCTCGCCCTAGGGGTGTTGATGCGAATCTCCGGCGAAGGTCGCGGTAAGGCTGCGTTCAAGGCCAGTTGAACGGCATTCAAGGAGCTGCTGCCGGACTTGCTCGCCCCTGCCGTGCCGGTAACATTCCCTGAATGGCATGGTTCCGAAAAGAGAAAAAAGCGCGTCAGCCTCGTCGCGAGAAGCACGAGATCCCGCCCGATGCATGGGAAAAGTGCGAACAGTGCGGGCACACGGACATTCGCGAAAAATTCGTACGCAACCTGCATGTCTGCCCGAGCTGCGAGCATCATCGCCGCATTCGCGCCATCGAGTACGTCAACATACTGCTCGACGATGGAACCACCGAAGAGACCGAAACGGAGATTCGCTCCACCGACCCACTCGGCTTCCCGGAGTACCCGCAACGGTTGAGCAAGGCGCTCGCCAAATCCGGAGAAGGCGATGCCATCCTTACGTTCACCGGGCAACTGCTCGGCCTGCCCACCTGCCTTGGCGTGATGGACTTCGCCTTCATGGGCGGATCGATGGGCTCTGTCGTCGGAGAGAAGATCGCGCGCCTTGGACAGAAAGCGCTCGAAAGAAAGTTCGCGTTCATACTCGTCTCCGCGTCCGGCGGAGCGCGAATGCAGGAAGGTGTGCTGAGCCTGATGCAGATGGCAAAAGCCGCGGCGATCCTGTCTCAGCTCGCCGAGCGGCGGATACCGTACGTATCGATTCTCACCAATCCGACCACGGGCGGTGTGAGTGCGAGCTACGCAATGCTTGGCGACGCGATACTCGCCGAGCCGGGCGCGGTCATCGGGTTCGCTGGGCCGCGGGTGATAAAGCAGACTATCGGCCAGGATCTGCCGGAAGGATTTCAGACATCGGAGTTTCTCCTCGAGCACGGGATGGTTGACGCCGTCGTGCATCGCAAGGATCTGAAGCAGACTGTCGGGCAGCTCCTTAGACACATGAGTGGAAAGCCCGCGGCGTCGGGGTGGACAGCGGCCTGAGCGAATACCGCCAAGTCATAGGCGCGCTGTTCGCGCGGACCGGCGGAACTTCCAAATACGGCCTCGCTCGCACGCTCGCGCTGCTCGAGCTTCTCGGCAATCCTCACCTCAGGCTCCGCACCTTCCACGTCGCCGGAACGAACGGCAAGGGAAGCGTCGTCGCCAGTCTCTACGCCCTGCTGCGCGACAAGGGTATGCATGTGGGGCGATATACGTCGCCTCATCTGACCGACTTCCGGGAGCGAATCGTCGTAGACGATCAGAAGATCAGTGAGGCCTACGTCGTCGCGTTTTTGTCCGAGTGGGGCCTGAAGGCTGAAAAGATCGGCGCGACCTTCTTCGAGATAACTACTGCACTCGCGTTCGACTACTTCGCGCGAAAGGGGGTGGACGTTGCGGTGATCGAGGCGGGGCTCGGCGGGAGGCTGGATGCGACGAACGTCATCACTCCCTTGTCCGCCGGGATCACTTCGATCTCCATTGATCACAGCGAAATTCTTGGCGAGACAGCCGCGGAGATTGCCAGGGAAAAGGCGGGGATCTTCAAGGCGGGTGTGCCTTCGGTGATTGGCCCGATGGATACCGAGGCCCGGGTCGCGATTTATGGGACAGCTTCTGAACTCGGCGCGGATGCGGTCGTCGACGCGACGAGACTGTACAGCACTCACGATGTGTCGGTGTCGGAAAGCGGCACGAGCTTCTTCGTGGAGCACGCCGGAAAACGCGCCAACCTTTCCACCGGACTCGTTGGTTTGCCGCAGGCGGCGAACGCATCAGTTGCGCTGGCAATGCTGTGGGCTGCGGGAAATCCTTACACGACGCCGCTCGAAGACGCTGCGACAGTTCTCCCTCATGTGACGCTGGCCGGACGCTTTCAGCGGCTGGGCCCCCACATCCTGGACGTTGCGCATAACCCCGACGGGATGCGCGCACTTGCGCGAACCGTGCGTGCCGTCAATCCACCGCGTCCGGTGGTGGCGGTCGTCGGCATACTAGCTGACAAGAAATGGCGCGAAATGCTGGATGTTTTATCCGAAGTGGTTGACGAGATGATTCTGACGATGCCAGGCAGCGCGCCGACGGATCGGGCCTGGAGCGCTGCTGATGCCCAATCGTATGCGGACCAGCGCGGAATCCCTGCGCGATCCGAAGTCGATCTTGGTCGCGCGCTCATGACGGCCAGGTCCACCGGGGCAACCGTTCTCATTACCGGGTCATTTCACACGGTCGGAGACGCGATGCAGATCCTCGGATTCGAGCCGTGAGCCAAGGTCGACCGGAGAAGCATTTTTTTGGCGCCAAGTCGATTCAGCGCGTAGCTTTGGGCAATGCCGCAGGCAGCGTTACCAGGATTCAGAGACTTCTATCCCGAGCAGTTCGCAGAAAGAGCCTACATCTTCGGCGTCTGGCGCGACGTCATGCGGCGTTATGCATTTGTCGAGTACGACGGGCCGCCACTCGAGCCGCTCGATCTCTACAGAAAGAAGAGCGGCGAGGATCTGATCGGCCAGCTCTACTCCTTTACGGACAAGGGAGATCGCGAGGTTGCGCTTCGGCCGGAGATGACGCCGACGTTCGCGCGAATGGTTGCCGCGCGCGCCCGGTCCCTTCGCAAACCGGTTCGCTGGTTCTCGATCCCACAGCTCTTTCGCTATGAGCGGCAGCAGAAGGGCCGGCTGCGTGAGCACTTTCAGCTGAACGCCGACATCGTCGGCGAAACGGGTGTCGGCGCCGACGCGGAACTCGCCGCACTCGCGCTCGACGTCATGAAGAACTTTGGGCTGACCGCCAGTGACGTCAACGCCCGCGTGTCTGACCGGCGCCTGCTACAGTGTCTCCTGACCGATGCCGGTGTGGCCGAAGCTTCAATGCCAGCCGTCTACGCAGTCGTGGACAAAAGAGCCCGCGAGCCTGCCGCGGTCGCGCGCGAGCGACTCGAGAATGCGGTTTCCAACGTCGAACTAGCGAACCGTGTTGAAACGATCCTCGGCACCACCGACATCGAGCAGCTCGCCGACGGGCACCCGACCGGCGAGGTGGCCGAGCACATCGCCCGCATGCGCGAGTACATGCGATACCTCGAGGCGCTGGGATTTCGCGATTGGGTCAGACTCGATCTCTCCGTCGTTCGCGGCCTGGCTTACTACACTGGCATCGTGTTCGAGCTATTCGACACCGCCGGCGAGATGAGAGCAATCTGCGGCGGCGGGCGCTACGACAATCTGCTTGAAAGTCTTGGGGGCGCGGACCTCCCGGCACTTGGCTTTGGTATGGGCGACGTAGTGCTGGGCGACCTGCTTCGGGCACGCGGGCTTTTTCCGACAC
>JALYOO010000068.1 GCA_030856845.1 Gemmatimonadota bacterium | reverse complement strand
TCCGAGTATCGCTTCAAGGCCCACACGGTAGAGCCAGCTCGCTGAGCCGGTGTACCACGTCCAGCCCCCGCGGCCGAGGTGACCTTCGGCCGTGTAGACATCGGCTGCGACGACGTATGGCTCGACTCTGTAAGTCTCAACCGTTTCCGGCGTCAGCGCATGAGTTATCGGATTGATCATCTGATACAGCTCCATCGCCCTGTCACCATCGCCTGACAGCGCGGTTGCCAGCACGGTCCATAACGCTGCGTGAGTGTACTGCGCTCCGTTTTCACGCACGCCTGGCAGGTATCCCTGGATGTAGCCCGGATCGTGAGCGCCGTGATTAAAGGGCGGAGTTAGCAGCATGATGAGCCGTGCTTCTTCATTCACCAGATGCTCGTTCAGCGACCGCATCGCCTTGCTCGTGCGCTCCGGCATGCCACCGCGCGAGATCACGCTCCAGCTCTGCGCTATCGAGTCGATCCTGCATTCCCCGCTGCTGCTCGAGCCGAGAGGAGCGCCATCGTCGAAGTAAGCGCGTCGGTACCACTCTCCGTCCCATGCGCTGGCCTCGATCGCTTGAGTGTAGGAGTCGACTCGCTGGATGAGATCCTTCGCCAGGTCCGCTCGTCCGCGCGCTTCCGCGTACTCGGCGAATTTTCTGAGTGTCGTCACGAGAAACCAGGCGAGCCAGACGCTTTCGCCGCGGCCCTCGATGCCCACCCGATTCATTCCGTCGTTCCAGTCACCGCTTCCCATCAGTGGCAGGCCATGCTCCCCTTTCGTGCAGGCGCGATCGAGTATCCTCACGCAATGTTCGAACAGAGGCTCCAGCATTGACGATGTCAGCGGCAGCTCGTACAGCTCGTCTTCTCCCTCAGCGAGTACGCGCATCTTCAGGTAGGTCACTTTCTCGTCGAGTATCGCCATGTCGTTGGTGAGACTGAGATAGTGATTGACGACATACGGCAGCCACACGAGATCGTCCGAGAATCTCGTTCGCACGCCGCGTCCGCTGTGGGGGTGCCACCAGTGTTGCACGTCTCCCTCTTCGAACTGGCGCGATGCAGAGCGAAGGATGTGGTCTCGTGCGATCTGTGGCTCTGCGTACGCGAACGCCATCACGTCCTGCAGTTGATCCCGAAACCCGAATGCGCCGCTCGACTGATACAACGCGGTGCGACCCCACATACGGCAGGAGAGGGCCTGATAGAGCGCCCACTGATTTACTATCAGATCGAATGAAGGTTCAGGAGTCTTCACGCTGATCTTCCCGAGTCGCGCCCGCCACACGCGGGCGGCGTGATCGAGCGCAGCATTGGCCGCGGGGGGCTCTCGATAGCGGCTCGCCAGCTTCACTGCCGCTTCGGGCCCGGCCGCGGCACCGATCAGCACGACAACATCTTTCGTTTCTCCGGGCAGGAGAGTGATGCTGACAGCGAGCACTGAACATGGATCGACAGTGTCGCCGATCTCGCCGCTCAGCCTGTGCGGAGGCATCCCGAGCGGCGCGGATAATGTCCCGTTCCGACCCACAAATTCGCGTCTCGACGCCGTAAATCCGGAGAGTGGCTCACTGATGGCGGCGAAAGCCGCCTTCCCGGCGAATTCGGAGTCGAAGAAATTGCGCGCGATCATCACTCCGTCCTCCGGGTCGAGCGAGGTACGTACATGTGATTGCGTTTTCTCTCGCTGTGCACCGAGCACCCATTCGAGGTAGCTCACGATCGACAACGTCCGCGGATCGCTACCCGTGTTCGAAAGCGTCAGGATCTGGATTTTCACCGCATCGTGCTCCGGTACCCCCATCCTCAGCGACGATGTTATTCCATCGTGAGCGTGATCGAAGATCGAGTAGCCGGCGCCGTGACGAATGGTGTACGGTGTGTTCTCGCGAATCGGTGCGGGCGTTGCACTCCACAGCTCTCCCGTTTCCTTGTCCTTGAGGTAGATGCATTCACCCGACCGGTCGCGCACCGGGTCATTGTGCCAGGGCGTCAGCCTGAAGAAGTAGCTGCTCTCCGCCCATGTGACGCCGGCTCCCGTTTCGCTCGCAATGAATCCGCCCGCTGCGTTGGCAACGACGTTGATCCAGGGTGCTGGCGGAAGTTCCCTTCCGGTCAGATGGATCTGGTATTCATTGTCGGAGTTGAAGCCGCCGATTCCATTGAAGAACTGGAGTCCGTCCGCCTTATCAAAATCTCCCGCTGCGCCATTTTCAGTCACGATGGGAACGTCGGGCGCCCGTTCCGGCGTCGCCGAAGACACAGCGGAGGACGCATCCTCTGCCTCGTCTACGTCGTACTCATCTTCGGTGCTTGGAAATTCGAGGAAGTTGCCGAGGCCGAGGCCGTCACAATCCACCTGAATACGCGCCATCGCGTGTAGCAGCGTGATGTCTTCCGGCTTCAGCAGATCAGCCCTCCGGATGAACACTCCTCCCGGACGATCGAGAAGAGCCGACTCGCTCGAAGCCATCACTGTCGAGAGAAGTTGGTCGCTCAGCTCCTGGAGATATGTGGTCGGATGCTCGTTCAGTATCACCAGATCACATGCAATTCCCTTGAGCCGCCAATAGTGATGAACCGTGAGCAGTTGTCTGACGCTCGGAAGTCCGTCAACCGAGGCAAGTGTCGCCAGCATCACCGGCACGTCACCCGATATCCCAAGACCCCACAGCTCCACCTGTCCCAGAGTATTTCCGGCGGATTGCGACGGAAGCGCCTTGAAGCCGGCATGGGGAAACAGGAGATGTCCGACGAGCTCCTGGTACACCGCCGCATCAGCCGGCGTGATTCCCAGCTCACGCAGCTCGGCCTGTGCCTGCGCCCATGACAGATCGAGTGCACGTCGCGCGCTGTACGAATCATTGTAGAGATCCGCGAGCTGCACGGCCTGATCTCTGTCATCCGCCACGAATGTGGTGAAGCTGACTTCGGCGGATCCGCCGGCGGGAATGGAGACTCTCGTTCGAATCGCAAAGATGGGGTCAAGTACTGCTCCGACCCGGCCAGAGAGCTCACCGTCTATTTCCATCGCCACAGGGTTCCGCCCGGAACGCCCGCGGCCAATGAATTTCGCGCGGTCCGTTTCGCAGCTCACCGGCCCTGTAGTTCCACGCCTGACCGCCATGACGTGGCCGCACCAGATCGGCTTGTCCTTCGCCGAGCGCGGTCGCCGCATCGCCAGGATCGCGGCGTTATCGGGAAGCCATTCCGTCTGGACGAACAGGTTGCCGAATGCCGGGTGCCCTCGGTCGGCATCGATCGGCGCCATCACTACTTCCATGTAGCTCGTCAGCTCGATTTCATGCAATGCGTTCGAGCGATTGAACACTGTCACCCGCCGCACTTCGGCCGCGGCATCCGAAACGACAGCGATCTCCATTTGCGTTTCGATCGCCCCGTCCCGGCGGTGAAAGATCGCGCGGTCGCTGGCAAACAGGACTCGGTACCACGTCGCCTTCACGCAAACAGGTTGATGTGCCGCAGACCACACATTGCCGGTGGTGATGTCTTTCAGATAGCACCACTGTCCGTTGTCGTCCCGTGTTCCATCGTTGCGCCAGCGGTTGACCACGATCCCCGAATACCTGCTGACGCCGGCCCCGGCGTTGCTGATGACGGTTGTGTAGGGAACGTTGCCCAGGATTCCGACACGTGGCTGCGGCGTATGCGGCGTTTCGAACTCGCGGACCGCCGGCTTTTCAGTTTCGTTCGGCACACTCGCGGATTCTTCCTGATGCTGGATGTCCTGTACCACCAGGCGGCGCGGGATTCTCTCCTGTAGAACGAGCTCCGCCGAGCGAACCAGCGCATCGGTATGGAAGCGCTTTTGCCAGATGTTGCGCTTGAGCGCATTGTCGAACGCCACCAGGCTCATGCCGATATGGTGAGCCATATAGGTGCCCACCACGGCTTTGCGGTTGCCGGGAGTCGGGCGCGTGTAATCCACTGCATCCCGGAAGCCGTACGGCCCCAGCGATCCCTCGCCCTCGAGAATGTTGAGATTGCGCAGCGATTTGTGCGGCTCTACCAGCATCGCCAGCGCCGATGCATACGGTGCCACCACGAGGTCCTTGCTCAGGCCGCGCTTCAGCGCCAGGTCGGGCACCCCGAAAGCACGATACTGATAAGTCATCGCGCGATCGCGCACGTTGTACGCTGATTCAGACAGGCCCCACGGAATTCCGCGCTCGGCGCCGTAGGAGATCTGGCGGCTGACAGCACCCTCATGTGTTTCGCTCAATAGCGTCGAGGGAAAGGTGCGCAACACGAGACCCGGCATGAGGTACTCGAACATGCTTCCGCTCCACGAGACGAGCGTGCGCATTCCTCTTGCGGCCGTCAGACCGCGGCCGAGTCGGAACCAGTGATCCACCGGAACGTCGTCCTTGGCGATGGCCATGAACGACGCCAGATGAGACTCCGACGCGAGCAGGTCGTAATAGGAATTGTCGAGTGTTCCCAAAGCCTGCTGATACCCGATGGAAAAAAGCTTCCGTTTTTCGTCGAACAGAAACTTGAAATCCATCTCGAGCACATACGCCCTTGCTCGCTCTACGATAGCCTGGAGCCTCGCCGCCTGTTCAGCGGTGCATTCGGTCGCCTTGCGCTTCTCCAGACAAGCCTGCTTCAGCGCTATCAGGTGTCCGGCCAGGTTTCCGCTGTCAACAGTGGAGATGTAGGGCGGCTCGAGAACGTGCAGGTCGCGGAGGTCGTACCAGTTGTAGAAGTGTCCGCGATAACGGCGCATCCGCTCGAGTGATCTGAACACCCGCTCGAGCCTCTCGATCATCTCTCCGCTGTCGATGAAACCGAGGTCGTGCGCCGTTGCGGTCGACAGCAGCTGCAACCCGATATTGGTCGGCGACGTGCGCGCGGCGACGACCGGCTCGGGATCTTCCTGGAAGTTGTCCGGCGCCAGCCATTGTGTCTCTTCGGTGGCAAACGTCTCGAAGTACTTCCAGTGCACTTTCGCGAATCTCAATGTTGTCTGCCGTTCCGCCTCCGACAGACGAAACTCCCTCGGGGTTGCAGGCGCGCTCAGCGCATTCGCAATTGCTGGAGAGATGAACCACAGCATGATCAGCGGAACGGTCGCCGCCGACAGCAACACGTGCTTGGGCGCGAAGCGATCACCCTGGAGGTCGATGGCGAGTACGACTGCAGCGAGAGCGACACTGATGAGAACAACCGGCCACATCCGCCGCCACACCTCTATCATCGAGCCACTCGCCATCGCGCGCTCGACCTGCGAGGCTGTCTGCCACTCGAGCAGCTTTCGTCTGGAGATTAACAGCCGTCCCAGAGTGCGGGCGATGGCGTCGGCGCTGACTACCGCCTGATGCGGCAGGAACGTCATCGCCAGGGCAAACTGCTGGACGCTTATCGCGGCATCTCTGCCGACAGCCGCGTAATACGCCGGCCACGACTGATCGCGCGGTGGCCGAACGACTGCCAGCAGCAGCGAGAATAGCCAGGGAAATACCACGGCTCCCATGACGACGCCGGTCCACATGAGAGGCGATCCTGGAAGGACGAACCACCCGGCGAATAACAGCAGCAGCTGTGAGATCTCGACAAGACTGCGACGCAGGTTGTCGAATATTTTCCAACGGGAGATCGCTGACAGCCGGTTCCGGGCCGGACCCTGCGGGCCGGGAACGTTCTTTCGCAGCCAGCCGAGCAGCTGCCAGTCGCCCCTGATCCAGCGGTGCTTGCGGCGTGTGTATGTCAGATATCGCGCCGGATAATCGTCGTAAACCTGGATGTCGGTCGCGAGCCCCGCGCGCGAGTACGCTCCTTCTATCAGGTCGTGACTGAGAAGCGTGTTCTCCGGAAAC
>JALYOO010000065.1 GCA_030856845.1 Gemmatimonadota bacterium | reverse complement strand
CCCGAGTATGCCATCGCTCATTGCGGGCTTGCCGATACCTACTGTGCACTCGGCCTTTACGGCCTCGTGCCGACGGCCACTGCATACGAGCGGGCCAAGGCCTCGGTGCAGCAGGCGATGGCGGTCGATGATACAGCGGCGGAGGTGCAGTATTCCCGCGGGCTGATCGAATTCTTCTTCGGCTGGAATTTCGACGAGGCCATTCGCGCATTCGAGGACGCAATTGCGCGCAATCCCGCAATGGCCTCGGCCCACTCGTACCTGAGCGCCGTCTCAGGAATGATCGGCGACGAGGTGCGGGCTCTGGATTCGGGTCCGCACGCTCAGGAACTCGAGCCGCTTTCGCCTCTCATCAGCACGTCGGCGTGCATGGGATACTACCTGCTCGGCCGGATGGAGCTGACGAAGGTTGCGTCCCAGCAGGCGCTCGTGATCGATCCGCAGCACAACACCGCGGATTATCTGCTGGCGCTGGTGGACGCGGCGCAGGGCCGGTACGATGACGCGATCGTGCGGATGGAGCGCACCGCGGAGAGGATGCGACGCATACCTCACATCCTCATGTTCCTCGGCGAAATTCTCTGGAAAAGCGGTCGGGAGGATGAGGCGCGCGCGGTGCTGGCGGAGACGTACGAGCGCTCGGCCACTGGAGTCGACCGGCCCGCCGCGAAGGCCTGGCTGCACATGCACATGGGTGAGCTCGACAAGGGGTTCGAGCAGCTCGAGCTCGGTGCCGCGCAGCACGATCCGGCGGTTCCCTTCCTCCTCAGCTGGCCGGGGCTCGGAGAAATGCGCGCCGATCCCCGCTACGGAGACCTTCTCGACCGGCTGGGATTCACCAAATACGCCAGCGTGTGGCAGAGGCGCAGTTGACCAACGTACAGCAGAGGATCGAGGTAGGAAGTTACACCCCGCCCGAAACTGCACGCCCGGCCCCATCAGTGCCGCCGCAGGTTCGTGCGCTTCACCAGCTCATGCAGCTCTCGTCGATCCCCTGCGAGATAGCGCTCGCGTCGGGGGACGTGCTTCGGTATGGCGATGGACCACCCGAATTTCGGCTGCGTCTCAAGTCGGACGGCGCATTCCGTCGGGGCATCGAGGAGCTGGCGATCGCGCGCGCTTACGTCGAGGGAGAGTTCGAGTTCGAGCTCGACATGTCGCGCGCGCTCGACGTGCGCGAGAATCTCAAGTGGACGCCGCCGGTGGGACTGCTGGCGAAGCTCTGGCTCAAACGGATCGTGCGCCCGCTGACCGGCGAGAACAAGGCGGCAATCGAATCGCACTACAGCCTCGGCGATGACTTCTATCTCAAATTCATCGACAGGCGCTGGCGCTTTTACTCGCACGGATTGTTTCACGACGAGACAGAGACCATCGAGGAAGCATCGGAGCACAAACTCGAGAGGATGTTCACATCGCTTCGCCTGAAGCCGGGAATGCGGCTGCTCGACATCGGCGCCGGATGGGGAGGCGTGGAAGAATACTGCGGCAAGCGCGGCATCAACGTCACTGCTCTGACGATCGCTCCGGATTCTCACAGTTACGTGACGCGTTTGATCGAGGAGCAGCAGCTTCCCGCCGAAGTGCTGCTGGAGGATTTTCTTGCGCACGTTCCCGCGGAGCCTTACGACGCGATCGTCATTTATGGAGTGATCGAGCACATCCCCAACTACAAGCTGTTCGCGGAGCGGGTATGGGAGTGCCTCAGGCCCGGTGGCCGGATCTACATCGACGCATCGGCGTCACGCCAGAAATACCGTGTCAGCAGCTTCTCGCGTACGTATGTGTGGCCGGGCACTCACACTTTCCTCTGCCTTCAGGATCTCATCCGCGAGCTGCTCTACAATGGGCTGGATGTCATCGAGGTGAAGGATGAATCGCGGGACTATGAGCTCACGATGCGTCAGTGGGCCGAGCGGCTCGACGCTGCGCGTGACGAGATCTCGGCGCGATGGGGAGAGCAGACGTATCGCGCATTCCGGCTCTATCTGTGGGGAGGAACTCGATCGTTTCATCATCATCGCATCGAGGCCTACAGCATAGTTGCGGGCAGAACGAGCTATCGCGGTCCTCGTCCGGGTCTCGTGCGCCGCGGATGGAACGGTTTCAAGGGGTCGCTGTAGCGGTGGGCGTGCGGCGCGAACGCTCCGGCGTGTTCGCGATCCCCACCGTCAGGTCGTGCGCAAGCCGCGCTATGCGGGTGAGCGCACCGTAGTTGAGCTTGCCGGCGTCGTCGGTGGTGAGATGATAGTCCTCGTGCGGGTCCGGTAAAAAACCAGAGACGGGAACGCCGCGGCGGGTAAAGCTCGCGTGGTCCGAGCGAGACTCGAATCGCTCATTCGGAAATTGGCGGTTCATCACAGTCTCGTCCAGCACGATCAATCCACGGCTGCCAGACGTCCGAAAGACACGGGACACAATTGGCTTCCGGCCGTGGCTACACGGTATGGGCGTTCGTGCGTCGCAAAATCGAATTTCGCCTCCACCGTAAGGCCGATGAGTGCTGTCCCTGACGATGACGGTCTGCCCTCGAGCTTCCAGTCGAATCGCGTGGGAATAGACTGAGTATTCGATGGCCTGCGGGTGGGTACCCTCGCTCGCGATTTCGCCGCCATGCGAGCGATGCGCTGATTGGCAGCCTACACAGCTCACTAACGCAATCGCCAGAACCCTGATCGTGGCACTTCCCGGAGTTCGATTGCGCGTACTCGACAAGGTTGTCATGGGGCGACCATTCGCGCGTCGATCTCGCCTACCTCATCCGGGGTGAACAGTCTCAGATCGGTTTCGTCATCTTCCGTCTCCAGAGTGGTCCCTCCCACCACAAGAAACGATGCCGGCGGCACGCCCTCCATCGCAGTCTCTGTCAACAGAAAGTGCAGAACATCCCACACCTCTGTTCCCATTTGATTTGAATCCCGCGGCGGTGGCGGCAGATGATCCGATTCGGGACGCCGCGCGACCTGGGTCACCGTGATTGGAGTGAAGCGAAGCAGCAGCCCAAGGCATCCGCGCTCTTGCACGACCTCGATCGGATAGTCGGAGTCGACTTGCCCGCCATTCATGAGATCGATCGCCGCATCGGGCGATGCAGCGATTTCCGCGAGGCTCACTGCGCTCACGCGCCGGAGTGTACAGACCATTCCCATTCGGATTTCTCTCTCGTGACCGGATTGCCAGGCAGATGTTGGAATGATGCTGTTTCCGAGAACCGACTTCGCCGACTATCTCGCTGCCGGAAAGCGTAAGGAACCTTAGTTGATTCAGCGCGAGCGACTCGCCGCCAGCTCGAAGAAAGAGCGCGCGAATGCAGAGCGTCGAATGTCGGCGCCGTCCAGTGGTTGCGACCACTGCAGACCATCACTGTTTGCGAGTAGTATCACAGTGAGTCGCTCGGCCGGGATCTTGAGATATAGAGCCGAGTAGCGCCCCTCCCACAATCCTGTGTGCCAGACGACGCGGCGCCCGCATATATCCTGGACAAACCAGCCGAGTCCGTATGGGGCCACCAAACCGGCTGATGTTCGTGCGGGCTGCCACATCAATGCACGCAGCGAATCACTGAGCAGTCGCCCGGCGTCGAGCGCGATATCGAATCGGGCCAGATCGTTCGCGGTCGAGGCAACTCCGCCGCCCGCTCCGTCTCCTTGCGGAGGAGGTGGTGTCGATCGTACCAATCTGCGATCCGTCGCAGTGGAGTCATGATGGTACGGCGTGGCGAGCGCTTCGACGATGTCAGCGCGCAATGGCAGCCGACGGTGAATGCGCGCCGATCGCTTCATTCCCGCCGGTTGAAACACCAGCTCGTCGACCAGTGTCGAAAAAGGTTTGCCCGACACTTCGGCCATCGGTCGCGACGCCCATGAGTAAGCCGGCGGGTTGTAGAAGAAGCGCCTTTCCGGCGAGCCGTTCATCGTCATTGACAGAACGTGCCGCATTGTTAGTGGCGGTATGCCTGGACGCGTATCGCACGCGAAGTCGCCGAAGAAGATGCCACCCTGCTCCCTGGTTCCGGTGCAGAATTCCGTAAACTCTTTGTAGCTCGCCATCGGTTGATCGAGATCGAGCTGCTTTTTCTCAACCAGCAGCAGTGCCACCACCGCCGAGATAGGCTTGCTGACCGACGCGATGTTGTAAGGCGTGTCGCCGTCGGCCGCGCGACGCGACTCGATGTCGGCATGGCCGAAGCCACGCGACATCACGATGACACCATTTGCAACGACCGCGACCGAGAGCCCGGGAATGTCGGCAGCGAGCCGGAGCGAATCGAGAGTGCGGACGAACCGTCCCACAGCTCGTTGCTGACCGGAGGATTCGCCGCTGACCTGCGCGCCCATCGGCGATGCACCATCAGGAATGTCGGCGCGCCGCTGCTTTGCACAGCCGCCCGCCACCAATGCCGTAAGGACGACTGCGGCTCGCAGTGCGCGACCAATCTGGCCCGTGGGCGAGCAGCGTTGAGAGACGCGATGCAACGCGACTTCTGTTGCAGTGAATCGCAGTGTTGACATGATTGACGTACGGTTCCGCGCCGCTAGTCGTTACGGGCTGCCCGAAAAGATTCGAACAGGGGCGATGGCTTTTTTTCGAAACCGGCTGGCGCTGGGTGCTGTCGAACGCCAGCTCACGCGACTTCTACTCCTTGCCGGGTGCGCCCTTGATGAAGCGACGACGCTCCGCGTCATCGGCGGGTGACTTTGCAGCGGGCTTTCTTCCGGTCGACAGATTCTTTTCGGTCTCCCCGATGTACTTGTTCGTGCGGCCAACCGCGCTCGAGTCATCTCCATCGGCTGGACTGGCCGGCGAGCCTGCATTTCCCGCGGTCGATTTGGCGCCATCTTCAGCCGGGCCTTCAGGGCCTGGAACGTTACCGAAGTCTTTAGCCACGTGCGCCTCCAGTTGGTACTATCCCTCGTCCGCGCCAAGACGTTTCATCTCGGCCTTCAGATCCTTCTGCTTGCGCGTGATTGCGGCTTCGTTCTCGAGCAGGAACTTCACGTTTGCAGGGTTCGCTTTCATGGCCCGGATAAGCGAATCCTGATTGTCCTTCGGGCGCATCTTCGCGACTCCCGCGGCCATGCCGGTCTGCATCAGGGACATCGCGACCAGAGCGAACTCGCGTGCTGAAAGTCCCGCATCACGCACGGCGGCATTCATCATTGGCTCGGATTCCACGTTGCGCACCATGTCGTCGAGGCTCGCATTCGCGTTATTCCTGCCTTCGTTTCGCGCCTCCATCGCCTGCTTGTCAGCCGGCGACATGTCCTTGGCCTTGAGCATGATGTTGCGCTGCGCGGCGAGATACTTGTCAAACTTGTCCATCGAGAGGCTGTACTCGCCGAGTTCCGCAAGCTGTTCGTCCGCGCTTTGAGCCGGCGCCGATGGTGCGGCACTGCTCGCCCCGGCTGCTGCGCCGTTGTCCTTCCCCTTGTCACACGAGGCGAGGAGGAGGAATCCCAGGAGAAGGGAACTGTACAGGTGGCGCGATGTGCAAGCTGGCTGCGTCATTGTTGAGCTCCTTCGCTGAGTTGCACTCCGGGAACGGGACATTGCTGGTTTGTACGCTACGACACCTCTTCACGCAACGCCAGAGTCGCCCCGCGTGGGCTCATCTCGCTGGCACGACAATGCAGGAGCCACGTCGCAGCGGGTTTGCGTCGTGCACCAGCAGAGAGTTGTCGAAGTGTGCGGCTCCGAAAGTATCCGCCTGCGACGATGCCAATGAACATCGGTGCGAAGACCAGCAGTGCCAGGGGTTCCTGCGTACGGAATCATCATCTAGCCCTTATCCGGTGGATTCACTTCGAACCAGCGGATGACGTCGAGGCGCGGCACGTTTGCGAGCCATGCGGCGATGATGGCTTCTGCATGCGTAGCGTCTCTGGCTGCGAGCCCGCAGTGAGGATGAGCTGATGCTGAATCGTCATGTTCATGCTGGTGCGGAACGCCACGGCTGCAGGCAGCACAGAGAATCCGCGTCGACTGCCCCCAATGCTCCGCAGCGCCGCCCATGAGGTCAGCATGATGCGTGAGCGCATCCACCCTTTCCGGGCTCGCGCTCGCCAGCTCGACCACGAACTTTCGAAAGGGCGATCGAGCCAGACGTGTCAGCGCATTAAATACCGGTAGCTCTCTGCCGTTGACAACCCGATGGCCATCCGGAGCCCCATCCGTCAGAAGGACATCGCCATGGTTATGGTCCGTCGCCGGGAGGGGCACACTGATAATCCTCGAGCGCGCCGGGTCAATGCGATGCGCCCACACTACCTCCGCGACGCCGGCAGGATCGAGCCGAACCGGTGTTGTGCCGAAATGAAAGTCCGGGGCACCATCTCCGGGCGGAAGAGTCAACCCGCAGGCTTTCCACGCGCGCCTTGCTTCGGTCCAGTTCGCGAGCGCAGTCGCCGCGATGCCGAGATTCCACCATGCTCCGGTGTCACCCGGCGCGAGACGCACTACCTTCTCGTTCACCTCCAGCGAGTCTTGCCAGCGGCCCTCCTGTTTGAACAGCAATCCGAGATTGAAGTAAGGCACGGACCACTCAGGGCTGTTTTTTATGGCAGCCTCGTACGCCAGCTTCGCGCCTGTGCGATCTCCTCGCTCCTCGAGCGCTAACCCGTTTGCAACCAGATCTTCGGAAGCTGACATGTCTCCTGAGGACGCCTGTTCCACGATATAGTCATGCCGAACCTACCCTACGCGTGCAGTTCGATGGCCAAAGTATTCGGCGATGTTTCCTTCTTCCCCTTCGGCGACTATTCCTCCTTGGCTTGCCCCTGTCACTGTGCGCTCGTGAACGGGCAATCCCTGCCTACCGGATTGCCCGTCCCTGCCAACGGGAATCACAACATGGCCGTTCAATGGCTTGGGAAGGCCGCGGCCATCTCGTTATGGGCGATCGCTTCAGCGCAGCGGCCCGCAGACCATGGCGCGAGCCCTCCCGGCGTGATCAGCGGCACGCAATCGCGTGCGGCGAAGCTCGAGAACTCCCCCGCAACGCTCGCCGCCGGGTGCTACATGATGGATCCACGCGCCCGTCGGGGTTATTGCTCGGGGAATGCTGCGGCGATCTAGGGCTCCAAGCTACGCTGTGAACCCGCGATGCGATCATACGCGAAGGCGAACTTCCCCGTGGCCCGTTTCACGAGAGCCTTGCCGATGCCCCCAGGACGCAAGGTTCCCTCCCCGCTTCCTGGGAGTCGGATTGCCTTGCCGCCGATCGTAACGTCGGCGTAGTCGACCGCGACCTCGGCATACGGATCGTCCCCGCGAAGATACTCCAGCTCGAGCCGCCGAATCTGGTACGTCTCTGCGTCGATCCAGATGCGGCCGCGCACGTCGACGCCGGAATGCGCCACGGCTATGCTGCGGTACCACAGCTGAATCGAGCTCCGTCCCGTCAAATTGAAGGTTCGGCGCGGAAGTCAGGGGATAGTATCGCGCTGATCCATGATCATCTGCTGCACGACGCGCCAACCCTCCGGTAGTTTCGCAAGGACGAGCGTGTTGTGAATGCGGCGGTACCCCATGGGCGTGCCCCTCGGTGAGAGCTGCCCCTCGTTCTCGCTGTACGTGTGGACTACCGCCGCGTCGTCGCCCACGTAGCGGAAGGAGATCGTGCGCGCGGTGACCGAACGGCCCGGCGTGCCGGTCCCTCCCGCGAAGAGT
>JALYOO010000043.1 GCA_030856845.1 Gemmatimonadota bacterium | reverse complement strand
GTCTCGACCTGTGGCGGGCGGGTGGGATGTCGCCGCGAATCGCGGCCGCTGCCACATCGCTGGTGATGTCATCCGATGTAAGTGCGCATTCGAGAGCGGATGATGCCACCTGCTCGACGAGGTGTTGCGGCGTATAGAAAGCTCCAGTGCGGCGGCGGCGGTCACCTGCCATCAGCGACTCGAAGGATTTGCCGAGCATTTCGGGATCGATCGATGCTTCGGACCAGGAGGTGGTGTCCTCGCGGGCGGTGAAGCGGTAACGGGTGAGCAAGTCGCCGAAAACCGTGCCCATTGCCTCGTCGGTGAACGATGCGCGGGAGAGCTGTCGCTCGAGCGGAGATCGGGCGAACAGTCCGCCATTGAGAAATGGAATTCGGCCGAACGCTTGCGCGCGTTTCGCTCTGTTTCGCGGCGCGGTGTTGAGCGTGCCGAAGAACAGCGGGACGAGTATGCGATTGTGAAATTGACCGCCCTTGATCATGCAGTCGGCATAGGCGTTGGCCATGAATCCATGGTCGCGATTCAGCCATCCTTTGGTTTCAAGGAAGGACAGGAACAGGAGGCGGGATACGTACAGGAGTGCCATCTCGAAGCACTGGTCCGGCCTGGCGGAGGGATGGAGACTGCGGGCGAGTGATTCGACGACACGCTGGAAGGCGGCGAAGAACCGCCGTCCGACGGCTTGCCGGTCGAGGATATCGAGCCATCGCAGGTGCGCCAGGATATCGGACTCGATGCGGGTTGCAGCGAGGGCGCAGACAGTTTCAGCGTCGCTGTCCACAATGTGACCGCGGTGTGTGACGAGGGCGGCGATTCGGATTGGCAGGCGACCCTGGTGCCAGCTGGCGATCACGATCTCTCCCGAGACGTGTCGTATACCGACCAGGAGCCAAGTCAGGTGTGTGGCGGTTGAAGAGAGTTTTGATGCGATGCGGGTGATCGCGATTCGCGTCTCGAGAGTGCCGTCGAGATCGAAGGCCAGCGCGCGGAGTGAGCCGATGCCGCGGGCGATGCGGGCGTTTACCGCGTGTGCACCGAGGCCGAGCCGGTGGTATGCTGCGCGGTCGAGTGCTACCGAGCCGGGGTGGAAGCCGAGTGCCTCGAGGAGTGGGCCGGTGGATTCGACATTCGTAATGCCGTCGAGGAGTGCGGCGGCGGTGGCGAGTGATTGCACTCGCCGATGTTAGCGTGTGGTCTCTCGGGGAACGCCATCGTTAGATGGCGAGTAGAACCGAGGGCGTGCGTGTCAGTGGCAGTTTCCCGAGCCGGAGTCGGTGAAGGTGCTGCCGGCGACGGGAACGAACACCCATGAATAGCTTCCGGCGGACAGTGTGAGTTTCAACACGCCGAAAGTGTTGGAGTTGAACACCTGGCTGTTTGCTTTCAGGGTGCCGAGTGCGTAGAAGCCTCTTCCGCCTGTGCCGACGACGAATTCACGAGGGTAGCGAGGATCTTGAGGCTGTTGCGCATGGCGGACCCGGATGTCGGAAGTCTGCGAAGAGTAATACCGAAGGCATCAATCCGCGCAATTTGACGGTTTGCTGGTGCAGTCCTGGAGGTTTAGTCTCGGTCCAGCACCGCCGAATTATGCCTGGAACTGGCGTCGGCCGAGCGAGGGAAGTAAGGTCAATGATCAGTTGAAATCACTCAGGAGATCTGTCATGAAATCGACTCTCGCCGCCTTGGCAATTGTGTTCTCGTTGATGTCCGTGCCGGGTGTTCAGGCGCAGTCCAAGCCATCGGTGGTTGAGATCACGGAGTGGGTGGTGCCGTGGGAGAAGAGCAGGCCGCGTGATCCGTATGTGGATGGGCAGGGGCGGGTGTGGTTCGTGGGTCAGACGGGCAATTACGTCGCGAATCTGGATCCGAAGACGGGGCGTTTCACGCGGACGGAGATCGAGGCGGGGACGCATCCGCACAATCTGATCGTGGACGGGTCGGGTACGGTATGGTATGCGGGTAACGCGAACGGCCGTATCGGAAGGATCGCGGCTGATGGTAAGATTACAACCTTACTCACCGAGGGCGTACGAGACCCCCACACACTCGTCTTCGACCAGAAAGGCGACATCTGGTTCACCGCCCAGCAAGCCAACTACGTCGGACGCGTCGACACCAAAACCGGCCAGGTGCACACTATTCCCGTCCCGACCAGCAACTCCCGCCCGTACGGAATCACCGTCGACTCGAAAAACCGGCCATGGTTCGTCGAATTCAACTCCAACAAGCTCGCGTCGATCGACCCGGCGACGATGAAGATCACCGAGCATACTCTGCCAAACGAGAAGGCCCGCGCCCGCCGCCTGGAAGCAACCGCCGACGGCATGATCTGGTACGCCGATTACATGCGAGGCATGATCGCCCGCTTCGATCCCCGCACCGGACAGGTGAAGGAATGGCCCGCTCCGGGAGGTCCGAAGTCGCTACCCTACGCGATGGCGCAGGACGATCGCGGCCGCCTCTGGATTACCGAAACAGGCATCCAGCCCAACACACTCGCGGGATTCGATCCAAAAACCGAGCGGTGGTTTTCCGTCACGCCCATCGCGAAGAGCGGCGGATTGACGGTACGGCACATGATCTTCCACAAGCCGACTCGCACTTTGTGGTTCGGGACCGATGCCAACACCATTGCACGGGCGGTCGTGCCCTGATTCTGCTGGAGATGGTTTTGCTTCCCCCAGGTGAGCACATCGTAGCACCGCTTGCCAACGCGAGAAACCATTTCGCCGATGGGTGGGTCGAAAGGTTAGAAGGCCGAACGACCCCCCACCGGAAGGTCCGATGCTCATTCACATCGTCACAGCGCTATGGATGGCCGGTAACACCTCGCCCGACGCCGGGCGAGCCGTTCCTGCTCCGGAAGCGCAGCCGCCCGCCACAAGCTCTTCACCCGCCTTGCGCTCATCCGCTTCCAGGAGTCAATCCTCCAAATGGCGGGAAGTCTCGTCTGCCGACGCAAAATTATCGGCCACAATTCCGCAAGCGTCCAAGCCAGCTTGCAAATCACTGACGGCCACTCGGGTACGCTCCTCGCCAGCAATGCCTCGGGAGCCGAATGTGCTCGAGACCACCTGATCGATAGCGCCACTGCGTTTCGCTGAACGATCCGCGGGGTTCAGCTCAGGCAGACGTATAGGCTCTTCCCTTCCACGTCACCCGCTGGCCACGCCAGACGGCGCGCGCAAAAATGTAGAACAAGGCGCCCGATCCAAGCGGAAAAAGAAACGCGTACATCGGTGACTCGCCAATGCTCCGGTAGGTGAAGGCCCACCATAGCAACGTGGTGACGGTCGATATCCACGCCCACGCCAGCAGTGGCGCCGGAAGTTGAAAAACCAGTGAAGCCAGCAGCGCCATCGGCGGCAGGAGTGCCATCAACGGCGTAGCCGGCAGCAGCAACGGATAAAAGAATCGGCCGAGTCGCCCCATCGGCACCGAGTCGCGGCCTCCGGCGAAAACGTTCTTGCCCCAACCCTGTAAGAGCTCCCCGAACGACGTATACATCCGCGTCGACAGCTGATCCAATCCCTCCTGCAGAACGACTTTGTTGCCGCGCGCAAAGAACTTCTGTGCCATCATGAGGTCGTCCGCGACATGCTGCCTCACAAGCCCGTGTCCTCCGGCTGAGTCATAGGCCTCGCGCTTCACAAACAGACATTGTCCGTTCGCGATCTTGTCCGTCACTCGCGGCGAATTGGTGACACTCTCCGTTCCTCCGTATCGCGTCGCCATGATCCCAAAAACCTGCGGCTGAATGATCCTCTCCCAGAAGCTGCCAAGCTCCTGACGGCCCGCTATGGAAAAGAGGTCGGCGTGCCGGCGGGTGATGGCGTTGACGGACCGGGTCAACAGATCGGGTGAGTGACTCGTGTCCGCATCCGCGAACAGCAGTATCTCACCATGTGCATTGCGGGCGCCATTGGAGCAGGCCCACTGCTTTCCGAACCAGCCCTCGGGCAGTGATTCGTTCTCCGTCACTCTCACCCGTGCGTCTTCCGCCGCGATCGTGCGAGCGATGTCGCCCGTTGCGTCTTCGGAGTGGTCATCGACCACGATTATCTCGACGTTCGGGTATGTCGTGGCAAGAACCGACCGCAGACAACGCCCAATATTGCGAGCTTCGTTCCTTGCAGGAATGATGACGCTCACGAGCGGGGGGTCTTCCGGGACAGCGCCGCTCTCGTCGGACAGCGAGCGCGAGTTGCGAACGCGAGCCACTGTCACGATCGGCGTTATGATCCACGGTGCCGCCGCCACGGCTCCGAGGACGATGTCGTTCAGTTTCCTTCGACCTCTTCTTCCTGCGCGGAAAACGATTCGCTGCTTTCGCCGCCAAGCGACGTGGTGCCGCTGGTGGACGGGTTCTGCCTTCCCGGCTGTCCAACGACGGTCATGTCCGGATCCTCCGCAGTGCCGTCTCCCTGGTCACTCGTATCAGGAGCCCGAGTCGCACCCGGCGCAAACGAATCCTCCCCCGACTCGGCCATACTTTCCTCGCGGTTCGACGACGTCGGCGCCTTGGGCTTTTCGGTACCGTTGGGCTTTTCCGCACCCTCGGCGTGCGGGCCTCCCGATGGTTTCTCTTTTTTCTCCACTCTGATCTCCGGTGTGCGTTTGCTCAGCAGTTTCGAGGGCAATGGATATGCCATTCGGTCCTGCTTGTCGCGTCGCGGGCGACGAGCGGTTGCGTTGACGGTCGCGCGCCGTCTCTCTACGTTGCGAATTCTACATGCGATCTAACTTCTTCGGAGAGTTGCAGCCCCTTCGCCCGGGTGCGCGTGTAGCACTTGTCACTCCCGCGGGAATCGTGCGCGACGCGGCGGACCTGGCGCGGGCAGAAGACAACGTAACTTCCTTCGGATGGATCCCTGTCCGCGGCGCCAATACATCGGCGTCGGAGGGATATCTCGCCGGCCCGGACGAGATGCGGCTGCACGATCTGAACGAGGCCATCGCCAGCGATGACATCGATGCGATCTGGTGCGTGCGCGGGGGTTACGGGTCGATGCGCCTCATCCCATCGATCGACTACGCCTCATTGCGGAAGCATCCGAAACCTCTGATCGGATTCTCCGACATCACTGCGCTCCACGCGGCAGTGCACAGGGAGTGCGGCATCGTGACGTTTCACGGACCGACAGCCCGCGGCGAGCTCACCCCTTTCACGCGTGGTTCGTTCGAGTGCGCCGTCGTCGATCATCGGGATTCGTGCGGTTTCGCAGCGAAAGGCAGGGTTCTGCGGAATGGGCGCGCGCGAGGCCGCCTCGCGGGCGGGAATCTGTCGATGGTCGCCGCGCTTCTTGGCACGCCGTGGTCGGTGGACTTCGACGGCGCGCTTCTCGTCCTCGAGGACATCGGGGAGGCAGTTTACCGGGTGGACCGGATGATGCGACAGCTCCTGCTCGCGGGTGCCCTTGAGCGATGTGCCGGCATCGTTGCGGGAGATTTCCGGCCGTTTCCAGGTGAGCTGGAGATGGATGACCGCAGCGTGGACCAGGTTCTTGAAGAAGCCGCTGCGGCAGCCGGGATTCCATGTCTGTCCGGCGCTCCATTCGGGCATATTGCCGACCAGTGGACGATTCCGCTGGGCGCGATGGCAGTGCTCGATACGGACGCGCGGTCGGTCGAGGTAATTGGTACCGGATGACGCCCGCAAGGTATCTTCGGTTTAACGTCGTGTACCTGGAGAAAGTCGGATGACTGAGAAGAGCTACGAGGAGCAGGTCGATGATGCGAAGGCGCGCGTAATCGAAGTCACCCCGCTTCAGGCAATGAACGAGCGCAGCGCCGATACGCTGTTCCTCGACGTTCGCGAGGCCAACGAGTGGAATCTCGCCAGGATAACTGGGGCCGTTCACATCCCGCTGGGGCAGGTAGCGAGTAAGATCGAAGACGTCGCAGCGACCGATAGGAAGATTGTTATCTACTGCTCGCGAGGCAACCGGTCGGCCCTGGCCGCAGACGCGATGATGAGATCAGGGTATACGAACGTGGCTTCCATGTCGGCCGGCATCAGAGGATGGATGGATGCCGGAGGAGAAATAGAGTCGTGATCGAGCTGGATGAGTTCGAGATTCGGAGAGATCGCGGAAACGAACCGGCCTGGATCATCAGAGGAGAGGCTCACATCCCGGCAGATCCGCGAGGCACCGTCGTGATCTGCCATGGCTTCAAGGGCTTCGCCCACTGGGCTTTTTTCCCGTACCTCGCGGCGCAGCTGGCTGCCGGCGGGCTTTGCGCCGTCACGTTCGATTTCTCCGGAAGCGGAATCGGTGACGACCGCGAGAATTTCACCAACCCCAATGCGTTCACAGCGAATACCTATCGTCAGGAACTCGATGACCTGGAGGCAGTGTTGGGGAAAGCGCGAGAGAGCGGCTGGATTGAAGATCGTTACGGCCTGTTCGGACACTCACGCGGCGGCGGTGTCGCGGTGATGCGCGCGTCAACCGATGAGAATGTGAAGGCGCTGGTGACGTGGGCGGCGATCTCGAGCACCAACAGATGGACGACGGAGGCGACCGCGGAGTGGAGACGAAGCGGATTTACCGACATCCACAATGCGCGGACGGGTCAGACGATTCCGCTCAGCGTCGCACTGCTCGATGAAGTAGAGATGTATGGCGAGTC
>JALYOO010000220.1 GCA_030856845.1 Gemmatimonadota bacterium | reverse complement strand
GCGGAATACATCGACCATGTCGTGACGCGGATCACGCTGCCGGGTGCGATCTTCCTGACGTTCATTGCACTTCTTCCGGTGTTCATCGCGGATGTGATCAACGTGCCGTTCCAGTTCGGCGGAACGTCGCTTCTCATTGTCGTCGGTGTGGCGCTCGACACGATGGCGCAGATTCAGCAGCACTTGCTGCTCCGAAAGTACGACGGATTCATGAAGAAGGGCCGCGTGCGCTATCGCGGCCGTCAGGCGATGGGCGGCTACTAAGGCGCTCGTCGCATGATCGTCGTACTACTCGGACCGCCAGGGGCGGGGAAAGGCACTCAGGGGGAGCGCATCGCCGAGCGCCTCGCCGTTCCGAAGATCGCAACGGGTGACGTGTTGAGGTCTGCGATACGGGAAGGAACCGAGCAGGGCCTTGCGGCCAAGTCGTACATGGACCGCGGCGACCTCGTTCCCGACAGCGTCATTCTCGGGATCATGAAGGAGGTGCTTGCGGCACCGTCCGCGTCGAAAGGCGCCGTCCTCGATGGAGTCGTGCGCACTGTGCCACAGGCCGAAGGCCTCTGTATGATGCTGGCCGAGCTCGGGCGGAAGGTAGACAGATTCCTGCTGTTCGATGTAGATGAGGACGAGCTCGTGCAGCGCCTCAGCGGCAGGACTGTCTGCGACAGCTGTCAGACGCCCTACAAGGGCGTAGAGCCAGGCACGAAGTGCGCAAAGTGCGGCGGCACACTCGTTCGCCGAAAGGATGACGAGCCGGAATCCATCCGCAACCGCCTCGAGGTCTACCGTGCTCAGACGCAGCCGGTGATCGAGTGGTGCAAGGAGAAGAAGATGGCGCTGGTCGAGATCAGGGCCACCGGCGATCTGGATGAGATCACGGATCTCGCGATGAAGGCTCTGCTCGAGCCGTGATACAGCTCAAGTCGCAGCGCGAGATCGAGGTGATGGCTCGCGGCGGGCGCATACTGGCCGACACCGTGAAGCTCCTCGAGCGCTCGGTGAAAGCCGGAATGACAACCGCAGATCTCGACACGATCGCGGAAGATTTCATCAGGGGTCATCCCGGCGCGGTTCCATCGTTCAAGGGCCTGTACAACTTCCCGGCGAGCATATGCACGTCGATCAACAATGAGATCGTCCACGGGATTCCGTCGAGGAAGCGGGTCCTGATCGAGGGCGATGTGGTGTCCATCGACGTCGGCGTTTTTTACGAGGGATACCACACCGACTCGGCGACGACGGTTGCTGTGGGAGACGTGCCGGCGGAATCTGATCGACTACTGGAAGTAACCAGAGTTGCGCTCGACGCGGGTGTTGCGGCAGCAACCGCCGGCAATCATCTCGGCGACATCGGCGCGGCGGTGCAGCAGGTGGTGGAGCGCGAAGGGTTCAGCGTGGTGCGGGATCTCGTAGGTCACGGCATCGGCACGGGATTTCATGAGGAGCCGCAAGTGCCGAACTATGGCAAGCCGAAGCGAGGCATCCGTCTCGTCCCCGGGTTGACCATCGCCATCGAGCCGATGGTCAACGTCGGCAAGCCGGGGATTCGAACGATGCCCGACAGATGGACTGTGGTGACGCTCGACGGCACCCGGTCAGCTCATTTCGAGCACACCGTGGCTGTAACAGAGAACGGCCCCAGGGTTCTCACCACGAGCTGAAGAAGGTCACTCTCCGGAAAGTGCGCGCTCTACGAGCGCCTGCACTTTCTCGGAGCTTTCTCCGATCTGCTCCACGATCCCGGCGACTTCGGAAACCAGGTGATCGCCCGCGGACGGATCGTCCAGCGCGATACAATTCACGCGGACGTTGTAGGCTGCGCCGCGGCAGGCGGCGGCTGCGAGCAAGGCGGCCACTCCAGCATCCGTCACCGCATTCGAGTTTCCCTTCGCCGCGACAATCACGGCCAGCTCCGCGACACGGGCACAGGCTCGAGCTGTTTCCAGCGGGACTTCCGCGGCTCCGAGCAAAGCTTTGGTGATCACCTCGGATCGCGCTTCCGCCGCGTCCGCTGTGTCCTTCGGTTGACGGTATGCTTCCGCAACCGCCGAATACGCCTCCGCATCCTTCGTTACGAGGGCAGAGAGTGTTTCGGTGAGCGATTGAGCACTACTCGCAAGGACTCCCATCTCGTCCTGGACAGACGCGTAGCGTTTTTTTCCGATCGTCAGGCCGGTGACCATTCGAGTCAGCGCCGCGGCGAGAGCGCCGGCATAAGCCGCCACGCTCCCGCCTCCGGGCACCGGGTCAGCCGAAGCGATCGCGGACAGAAACTCGTCCGAAGCCGGAGCTGCGCCGACCGCAGGCGCGGCCAGCTCCGTAGTTGTACTGGCGACAGCTGTGCCGCCGCGCATCGCGCGCGTCACCTGGCGCTCCAGCACCTGGTCGGACGTGAAACGATCGAGCTTCAGCTTATTCTTTGAAGCCTCAAACAATACCCGCTCCGGGACGAGGCCGACAATCTCGCTCCAGGTGACGTCGACTCCCTCAGCGCGGGCTTTCTCCGCTATGAAATCGTACACCACGTGAAGCGGGGTCGTGTCGGTGTCCACGAGGTTCATCGATACCTGCGCCTGTCCGTCGACTTCGAGCCCGAGCCCCTTCACCGCCTTGAAACCTCCCGACGATTCGCGAACCGCTTTCGCGATGGTCTTTGCGAGCGCGAGATTGGAAGCCGGGCCCAGATACACATTGTAGGCGACGAGAAATGGCCGCGCACCGATGGCGACGGCGCCGGCGGATTGGTGGATTCGACTCGCGCCGAAATCAGGAACGCGCTCCGGGTTGTTCTCGATCTCCTGCCGCAATCCCTCGAACTGTCCGCGCCGCACGTCGGCGAGATTCACGCGTGCGGGCCGCGTTGCGGCTCGCTCATAGAGATAGACGGGAATGCCGAGCTCTTCGCCTACTTTTTCGCCGAGCTGCCGGGCGAGAGCGATGCAATCCTCCATCGTCGCATCCTCGAGCGGGACGAAGGGCACGACATCGGTTGCGCCAATTCTCGGATGCTCGCCGGAGTGATGTCGCAGATCGATGTGTGCTGCCGCCTCCCGGATGCCGGCGAACGCGGCGTCTACAGCCCGCTCCGCCGGTGCGACGAAAGTGATGACTGAGCGGTTGTGTGACTCGTCCGACGAAACATCGAGAATGCACACTCCTTCTAC
>JALYOO010000451.1 GCA_030856845.1 Gemmatimonadota bacterium | reverse complement strand
CCGTTGACCGTTAGGGGTGAGGCGTAATGAGTGGACCGTTTGTGCGTTATGTGTTGCCCGTCGGGCCGCGGCAAAGCCCTCCGTGGAACACAAAACGCATAACGCCTAACTGGTTACTCCGCGCCTCACTCACAAACGCGTAACGGATGACAGGCGGTGCTATCGTTTGGTGGTATCCCTGTTGGGCACCGGAACTACCGAATTGGGTTGCGGCGCCGATGTCGTCGAGTCGGTCGCCAGTCGCACCTTGGCGGCCTGTACGAGTACCGCGTCGATCGCTTCCGGATTGATATCGAAATCGTACTTGTCACGAATGACGTTCTGAACGGGCTGCGTCACCTCGACATACGGCGCCTGTTGCGCCAGCAGCTTCGTCACGTACTCCTCGACACGCCGCGCCGCGACTTTCTGCCGCTCCGACTTTGACTTCCCAGCAGTCACGAGCTTCTGCGGGTCCACGTTGAGCGCATTCCACGCGTTCAATACGGAATTGCTGAACAGTTTGCGGATCTCTCCCACCTGCTTCGCGTCAGGCCCGAGCTTGGCGCTGTCGGCGGCGTGCAGAACCAGCTCGTTTCTCACGAAATTCTTCACGAACAGGGGCATCAGCGAATCAGGCGCTGACTTGATGCGCTCCGCGATGCCGGCCTGCGGGGGGAAGGTCTCCATCCATCGCGCGAGGTCAGAGGCGGTGAACTTGCCGATGGACGACGTCGCAAGAACGGTCTTGTCGTCGCGGTGTCCGTTCGGATTCTCCACGACGGCTCGCACGGTCGCTGCAATGCCGGGCTTCGTCTCCAGTTTCGCGCTGGTCTCGAGACCGGCGAGATATGTGCTCTCCGCCGCCTGCATTCCGCTCGCCTGGGACGCCTGGATGTACTGGGGGCGAACTTCGGCGAACGTCGGGCGGCGAATGATGTGGAAGCCATACTGTGTCTGAATGACGGGAGAGATCTCGCCGGGCTTGAGCGCGCGCACCGCCTGCTCGAACTGGGGAACCATTGCCCCCCGGGGAAAGATGCTGAGTGAGCCACCCTGCACCGCCGACTGCTGGTCCTGGCTGTTTTTCTTCGCCATGTCCGCGAAGTTGGCGCTGGTCACCTGACCCTTCAGGACGTCAATCTTCCTTCTCACGGCAGCCACCGCGGCAGGCGTGGTGTCGGGCGTGAGCAGCAGGATGTGGCTCGCAGCGAGGAGGTTGCCCTCGCCATAACCGGCCTCCGCCATCGTGCTGTCTGGTCCCTTCCAGGACTTGGACACCTGCTCCGACCACTTCTTCGCCTTGACGTTGGCGAAGACAGCCCACATTGCCTCGTCGATCTTTGTTCCGTCGGTGAGCGAGTCGTTGTTGACCGCGGCCTGAGCTATCAGATGATAGTTCACCCAGGCATCGGCGACGGCAGTAGCCACGTCCTTGCGCAGCGGTGCCTTGGAGCTGCCGATGAGATTGGCCATTCGGTCGATGGTCAACTCCTGATCACCGGCTTTCGCGACGACGTCGACGTGAGCCGACATCGCCTCCTTGAGAGAGTCGCAGCCGGTGAATACCAGTAGTGCCGCCAGTGTGGCAAACAGGGTCTTTTTCATGTCATGGATGGGTCAATGTGAGCCCGAGCGAGAGCTCAGGTGCGCAACTTTGCGAGGGCGCGAACCAGGCCGTCCAGCAGCTCCGCGCCGCCGAGCCGGGTCAACTTCAATGAAAGCGGATGCGCGCGCCGCACTTCCGCCTGGAACTGTACCTCGTGAAACGCCGCCGAGATCCCTTTCATGAGGGGCACGGCATGCTCGCGAAAAGTAATACGTGCCTCGTTCCCGCGCAGCAGCATCGACTCGATTTCCGATCGGCCGCCGAGCACCCGGAGAAGCGCCACCGCGAAGAATGTCGATGCCGGTTCGGGCAGCGGGCCGAACCGATCGCGAACTTCCGCCCGTAACGCGTCGATCTCCGAACCGTCGGTCAGATGCGTCAAGCGTCGGTAGATGTCGAGCTTAGCGTCCTGGCTCGTGACGTACTCGTCCGGCAGGTAGGAGGGCAGGTCCACCGATACGTCCGACGGCTGGAACTTGGGACTCGTGTCGCCCCGCATCATCCGCTTTACGGCCTCATCGAGCATGCGGAGGTACATGTCGAAGCCCACTGCCTGGACGAAGCCGGACTGCTCCGGCCCCAGCAGGTTGCCGGCCCCGCGAAGCTCAAGATCCTTGAGCGCGATACGGTACCCCGCGCCCAGCTCAGTGTGATGCTCGAGGAGCTTGAGGCGGCGATTCGCATCCTCATCCAGATCCGATTCAGGAATCAGCAGGTAGCAGTTGGCGCGGCGGTGCGACCGGCCCACCCGCCCGCGAAGCTGGTAGAGCTGCGCGAGGCCGAAGCGGTCCGCCCGGTCCACGAACATTGTATTGGCGTTCGGTACGTCGAGACCGGATTCGACGATCATCGTGGACACGAGCACGTCGGTCTCGCCATCGACGAACCGGCGCATGATGTCCTCAAGATCGCGCTCCCTCATCTGTCCGTGACCCACGCCGATGCGCGCGCGGGGCACGAGCCGTCGGATATGATCGGCGATCGCTTCGATCGTTTCGATGCGATTGTGTACAAAGAAGACCTGGCCTCCGCGATCGAGCTCGCGGGTGATTCCTTCTTCTATGAGACCGTCATCCCACGGCTCAACGAAGGTGAGCACCGGTGAGCGATCGCGCGGCGGCGTCTGCATCAGCGTCATGTCTCGCAGACCTGCAAGCGAGAGATGCAGCGTCCGCGGAATCGGGGTGGCCGTGAGCGTGAGCACGTCGGTGTCGAGTTTCAGCTGCTTCAATCGCTCCTTGTGCTTTACGCCGAAACGATGCTCTTCGTCGACGATGATCACGCCGAGATTCCGGAACGCAACGTCGGGACTGAGCAGCCGATGAGTTCCGATCACGATGTCCACCCTTCCCGCCTTCAGCTCGGCGATCACCTCCGCCTGCTGTTTTGGCGTCTCGAATCTGCTCATCGTGCGGATCTCAACGGGAAAATCCGCGAGGCGATCGCCAAACGTGCGCGCGTGCTGCTCCGCCAGGATCGTAGTCGGAACGAGCACCGCGACCTGTCTCTCGGATTGCACCGCCTTGAACGCCGCCCGTACTGCGATCTCGGTCTTGCCGTACCCCACGTCGCCGACTAGCAGCCGATCCATCGGACGTCCTTTCTCCATGTCCGACTTGACGTCGCTCGTCGCGGTACGCTGGTCGGGCGTGTCCTCGAAGAGAAATGAGGATTCCAGCTGTCGCTGCCACGGGGTATCCGGCACATGAGGAGCGCGCGACGCGACCTTGCGGCGGGCGTACAGGTCGAGCAGCTCGACAGTCATCTCCCTGATGGCCGCGCGCGTCCGGTCGCGCTGTTGCGCCCAGCGCTTCCCGCCAAGCGTATGCAGCCGCGGCG
>JALYOO010000441.1 GCA_030856845.1 Gemmatimonadota bacterium | reverse complement strand
GCTTGTCCCGCGTTCTCCGATAGCGCTCCTGCTCGACGTCCATCTCAGGTGAAACGTTGCCGCTCGACGACACGAGAAAGATCGGAGCGTCGCCCGGCATGGGTGATTCACTCGGCGACCCGCTCTTTTTTTCGGCAGGTCTCGGAAGCAGCAAGTCGAGCAGACGCTCGTCGACTTTGTCGTGAGCGAGATCCTCCACTTCGGATTCGCGCTCGCTTCGCACCATGTTGATCGCGCTTTCCACCAGGTCGCGCACCATTGATTCGACATCACGGCCGACGTAGCCGACTTCGGTGAATTTGGAAGCCTCGATCTTGATGAATGGCGCCCCGGCCAGCTTGGCAAGACGGCGGGCGATCTCGGTTTTTCCGACGCCAGTGGGCCCGACGAGGATGATGTTGTTGGGAGAGATCTCATCGCGAATGGCATCGGGTGTACGCTGCCGGCGCCACCGATTGCGGAGCGCGATCGCCACGGATTTCTTCGCGTCAGATTGGCCGACGATGTATCTGTCGAGCTCAGCGACGATGTTTCGCGGAGTGAGGTCAGCAAGGCGGGCGAGAGCAGTCTTCGTACGGGGAGACGTCACTCGGTGGGCTCCAGAACCGTGATGTTCCGGTTGCTGTAGATGCAGATATCGGAAGCTATCTCCAGCCCTTTCTGTACTACATCGCGAGGTGGCAGTGTCGTATTCACGACGAGTGCGCGCGCTGCGGCGAGCGCATACGACCCACCCGATCCTATCGCGAGAATGCCGTCATCGGGTTCGATGATGTCACCCGTTCCGGAGATTATGAAGCCACGTTCGCTGTCGGTCACAGCCAGCAGCGCTTCGAGTCGCCGCAGGACGCGGTCGCTCCGCCAGTCCTTGGCCAGCTCGACAGCGGCCCGGGAGAGATTGCCGGGATGCCGCTCGAGCTTCTCCTCGAACTTTTCGAACAGCGTGAACGCGTCGGCAGCGGCGCCGGCGAATCCGGCCAGCAACTTGCCACCACGTAACGACCTGACCTTCTGGGCGTTGGATTTCATGATCGTGTCGCCGACAGTAACCTGCCCGTCGCCACCGAGTGCCACGCGGCCGTCGCGGCGCACGGCCAGAATTGTCGTCGATCGAACACGCGGAAGGGAGCTCACCATGTGTTCAAAACTAACAGGCCTCGATCGATGAGGCTGGAGCACATTCCTCTCGTGCTTGGCGTGCTCGTTTGCCTGGCCGCCGCCGGAATGTTCTACGACGCGGTGAGCCCGGAAAGCGGCCGGTTGCCGCGCGAGCGACGACGGCGTAAGCGGGCTGAGTTGAACCGGCTGGGTGAAGGCCTGGTGGCATTGGGGACGATGTGCCTCGGGGCGGCGCTCATCGGTCGCGATACCTGGCGATGGGGCACGATCGTGGTGTTCGCCGGCGTCGGTCTTCTGGTCGCAGGTGCGCTTCTGAACCGCTCCTATCTGCGGGAAATGCTGATGTTCCGGGGGGCAGCACGGCGCGGCGAGGGTGATGAGCCCCCGCCGCCCGATGACGAATCGAAGCCTCGAATGCGCATCCGTTAGGCGGAGGTGAGGCTCGACGGGGAATTCCCATCACTGGAAAGGTTCGCGTGCAGACGGCTGCGGAGAGACCTCGACAGGTCGGTGTCCGCTCCGTACTTCATTTTTACGGCGGCAATGTCGTGAACGAGCTTTGCGAACTCGGCGTCCGGCATCGTGGAGCAGACCGGGCGAAGGCGCTCGGCAATGTCGCTCTCCAACAGAGCGATCATTTCAGGTTCATCGGTCATGTACATCCCACCCTCTTGCACGAGAGATGACTGGCAACGGCCAGCACGCGCAACATAGTGTCGCGCATGGGATACACTCCACTGATTCAAATGTTCACACTCCTCCGTACCACTCGTATCCAGCATCGCTCCAGTAGCCGCCGGTGCGGTTGGGAAGGAACATTACCCGGGTGAGATACTTGGTGTTTTTGTAGCCGAGCTTCGTTGGGGAGTACACGCGTGCTGGTGCGCCGTACGCGGGGCCGAGCATCTGTCCGTCGAGTCCGTAAGCAATCACAGTCTGGCGATGCATCGCGCTTTCAATGTCCCAGCTTTCGTGATAGCCGTCGTCGAACGACTCGAAATCGACGAACTGCGCGCGGCGGTCGATACCCGCAAGACTAGCGAGCACGCTCACTCGCACGCCCGTCCACTGCTCGACCGCGGTCCAGCCTTCGACGCAGTAATGATTCACGCGTTCGGTGGTGCGAGGCAGCTTCAGAAGATCCTCGAGTGTTATGCGAAGCGGGTTCTTCACGAGACCGCCGACTTCAAGTGTCCACCGCCCGCGCTTCGATTCGTCCCACACCGGCACCGTTTTGGAGATGAAGTAGCTGGGAAGTGCCTTGCCTGCCAGGCGGGCGCCGGCGACGGGCGCATCCATCGACGAGTGGCGCAGCAGCGCCCTTTCGACAACCTCATTCTTCCGCTCGGCGTATCGCAGCAGCCGTTCGGCGCTACGAGGCCCGCGCGAATCGCACGACGCCAGAAGCGCCGACGAGATGGCGGAGCCGCTGATGGAAAGGAATCCACGTCGGTCGATGGTCATTTTTCACTCTCTTGAATGCGAGACTCCGGTGCCGCCTGCGAATCGCCCGAGAGAGAGGCCGCCGGTGCCGCATCACGCGAATCGTCAGGAATGGGCGCAGATCCTGACGCGTTCGCCTGAGACTGACCTTCGCGCTTCTGCCGGAATCGGTTTGGCAGCAGATGATAGAAGGGACGCGCATTGCGCGCCTCGGGGGAGTTCTTCTCGTTGTATCCGCCGGTCACCATGGATCGAAGTGAGTATGGATCGACCGCGAACACCATGAACACGTGGACGACGCTGAGCACGACGAGAAGCATCATCGCGACAAAGTGCCAGTAACGCGCCCAGACAAAGCCGCCCATCGCATCGGTAAGTGGCGCGAGCTGCACCGGTTTCCAGATCGCGATGCCGCTGATCACCGAGAGCACTCCGACCCACGGCAGAAGGAAGTAGGTCCCGCGCTGAAGTGCGTTGTGTTTACCCTGGCGCGGATGCTCGTGCTTCGCGAACAGATAGAACTTGAGCATGTCACCGCTGTCGCGCAGAAATCCCCGCCGCGGAACCAGGTCGCGCCATTCCCCGTGGAGATAGACGAACCCGAGATAGAGAAGGCCGTTTGCGACCAGCAGCCACATCATAGCGAAATGCCAGTTCCGCGCGCCGCCCAGCCATCCGCCAAAAGTAAGGAAGGCGGGAATGCGCGTGCCTTCGAATGGGTAGCAGCAGAAAGTCTCTCCGCGTCGCGCAAATGCCGGGTAGGCATTGAAGATTCTGAGGCCGCTACCCACCATGATCGTCAGCGCGACCACATTCACCCAATGAGTGAGGCGAACAATCCAGTGA
>JALYOO010000414.1 GCA_030856845.1 Gemmatimonadota bacterium | reverse complement strand
AATCCGAACCGCGCAGCGAAGCGAATCGCGCGAAGCGCGCGGAGGCGATCCTCACGCATGCGCTCGAACGGGTCACCGACCGCACGCACAATCTTTCGATCGAGGTCTTCACGACCGTGGAGCGGATCGTATAATCGTTTTTCGTTCGGGGACCAGGCCATGGCGTTTATCGTGTAGTCTCTTCGTGCAAGGTCCTCGTCGAGCGACGCGCCGAACTCCACGACGGCGTGCCGCCCATCGGTCCGCACGTCCCTTCTGTACGTCGTGACCTCGTGCATGACGCCCGCCTCGTCCAGCACTCCAATGGTTCCAAAGTCGATTCCCACTGGAATCGTGCGGGGAAAGAGCGCGCGAACTTGCTGCGGCCTCGCCGCAGTAGCGAGGTCCCAGTCGAGATGGGGATGTCCGAGCAGTGCGTCGCGAATCGCGCCGCCCACGCACCATGTTTCAAAACCGGCCTTTTCCAGCTCCGCTGCAATGCGAAGGACGGCGCGTGGTGGTTCGAGCTGTATGCTCACTCAGTGATCCATGAACATTGCACGGATCTCGTCCATCGGCATCTCAGCGCCGAGGGCCAGCATGAGGTCGAGGCGGGCCTGCTGCGCGCGGCGGGAGCCGGCGAAGATCGCGCCGATCTCCTCGAGCCGGCGGCCTCCACCCGCGTAGCCATAGGTGTTGCCGACTCGACCGCCCTGTGTTCGCGACGTGATGACCGCGGGCTTTCCGTCGGCGATCCACCGCTCGATCGCAGGCACCATTTCGGGCGGCACGTTGCCTCTGCCCATCGCCGCCAGCACCACCGCTCTCGCGTGCTGTCTCGAGGCGTCAAGCAGACGCGCATCGGACCCGGCGGCGACGAAGATGATGTCAACCGGCGTAGCCAGCGCATCCGGCGAGATCAGCGGGGGCGCCGGCGGCAGCTCTCGATGCAATATCAACTCTCCTTCATCGAGCACACCGAGCGGCCCAAAGCCCGGACTCTCGAAAGCATCGAGCAGGTGCGTATTGGTTTTTGTCGCGTCGAGGCCGGCGAAGATCTGTCCGCTGATCACCACCATCGCCCCATAGCCACGCGTTTCGGGACTGGCTGCAACCTGTACCGCTTCGAGAAGATTCGCGGGCCCGTCCCAGCCGAGATCGCTGACGGTACGCATTGCGCCGGTAAATACCACCGGCTTGCCCGCCGGTAACGAGCGCGCCACGAGGTATGCGGTTTCCTCGAGGGTGTCAGTGCCATGCGTGACGACGACTCCCATGACTTCGGGACGCGCCAGGTGCTCGGCGATTCGGGCTCGCAGGGCCCACATGCGCTCGATTGTCATATGAGGGCCCGGGTACGCGCCCCATTCCTCGGTCTCCACGCCGGTGACTGCGTGAATTCCTCGCGTCGCTTCGAGAATTTCCGACGACGTGAGTGCCTGCACTGCACCTGTTCCACGAGGGTCGTTTCGCATCGCGATCGTACCACCCGTGAACAGGATGACGATCATCCCAGCGCGCTTATTCGACGGATGGCTTCGTCTGCGCGCTCCGAGAGCTGATCGCACTGGTCGACAGCTGATTCGAACGCGTAGGTGATTAGCGCGTCGGCGGCAAGGAGAGCGACGGCGCCGCCGCGATCGCCCGGGATAGCGCGCAGAATCTGCGTTGCCGCCGCAAGCAGGTGGTCGAATCGGTCACCGCCCGATTCTTCGTCGATCGACTCGAGCGCCATTTCCATCTGCGTGGCCAATGCCGGCGGAGGCGCTGGCTCTCGCGATGCAAGCCATTCCTTCAGAGTCATCGGCGAATAATCGTCTCGCGGAGTGCGCTGAGCAATCGCGGAGCGTGCGAAACAATCTCAGCGGTACACTCCATTCACGCTTCCTTGCGGACAATAGCGCGCTGCCGTCAGATTGCCCACGACTCGTATTCAGACGTGGGGCAACCTTGAAGGTCGTAATTCTTTGCGGAGGTACCGGGGCCCGACTCGCCGGCGCTCCGAGTGACCTGCCGAAACCGATGGTACCGGTGGGCGGGCGTCCGATCGTGTGGCACATCATGCATGGCTTCGCGCGGTCCGGCTATCGAGACTTCGTGCTGTGCCTCGGCCACAGATCCGACGCGTTCAAGCAATATTTCCTGAACCTTCCCACGATGCTGAGCGATGTGACGATCGACCTCGGCGCGCCCGGCTCGGCGCCACTCCTGCACCGCGCCGGAGGTGAGACAGACTGGAGTGTCACTCTGGCCGAAACCGGGCACCTCAGCATGACCGCGTATAGAGTGCGCAGCGCGGCGAAGTACCTTCCTGAAGACGATGCCCATTTCGCGGTGACGTACGGCGATGGCGTAACAGATCTCGACTTTCGTCGTGTCGTCGAGTTTCATCGCGCACACGGCAGGCTCGCCACTGTCACCGCGGTTCGTCCACCGGCGCGGTTCGGCGAACTGACAATGAATGACGATGGAATCGTTCGTGAGTTCAACGAGAAGCCTCAGGCATCGGGTGGGTGGATAAGCGGAGGATTTTTCGTTTTCTCACGCGAGTTCGTGGACCGCCTGCCTGACGATCCGACGGTGATGCTCGAGCGCGAACCCCTCCAGCAGCTCGCGTCCGAAGGGCATCTGATGGCATACAGGCATTCAGGATTCTGGTACTGCATGGATACACCAAGAGATCACGCGGCCCTCGAGGAGTACTGGAGCTCGGGGAGCGCTCCCTGGATGAACGGCAGCGCGAGCGGGTGACCGAAGCGGAGATGCGAGCCACGTACGCCGGCAGAAGAGTGCTGGTGACGGGCCATACCGGATTCAAGGGAGGGTGGCTGTGCCTGTGGCTGCGGGATCTTGGCGCGAACGTCACCGGTTATGGTCTTCCGCCGTCAACGGCGCCGAGTCTGTTTGCCGATGCTCGCATCGCTTCACTGGTGTGCAGCGTGGAGGGCGACATTCGCGACCGCGCTGCGCTCGACCGCGTGTGGAACGACGCCGAGCCGGAAATCGTGTTTCACCTTGCCGCGCAGTCACTGGTGCGCGAGAGCTATCACGACCCGCTCTCGACATTGGAGACAAACGTCATCGGCACCGCGAATGTCCTCGAGCTCGCGCGCACCAGGGGCGCGCGCATCGCACTGGTGATCGTGACAAGCGACAAGTGCTACGAGAATCGGGAATCGGACCGTGCCTATCGGGAGACTGATCCTCTCGGTGGACATGATCTTTACAGCGCCAGCAAAGCCGCTACCGAGCTGGTGGCGGCCAGTTATCGCCGCAGTTTTTTCGAGCGGGAAGAAGCGCTGGTGTCGATGGCTACTGCGCGTGCAGGCAACGTGATCGGCGGCGGCGATTGGGCCGATGGAAGGCTTGTCCCCGACTGCATTCGATCGCTCGAGGCCGAAACGCCGGTCGCGCTGCGCAATCCCGAAGCAGTGCGTCCGTGGCAGCATGTGCTGGATCCGCTGTCGGGGTACATGCAGCTCGGATCGCGATTGCTTTCGACGGACCGCGCAGTGCGACAGTCGGCGCAAGGCGCCTGGAACTTCGGCCCCGCAGGTGACAATGCGCGATCCGTTCGCGAAGTGGCCGAATCGATAGGCCGCGAATGGGGACGTGGTGAGTGGATCGACGCGTCCGATCCAACCGCACCACACGAAGCCGGTACGCTTCGCCTGTCTGTCGAGAAAGCGTCGGCGTCACTTGGCTGGATTGGGCGGTGGGACTTCGAGGAGAGTATCCGCCGCACCGTCGACTGGTACCGCGCGCGGCATGAACGGGACGCTGCCCACCTTTGCGTTTCGCAGATAAACGACTACTCACCCGTCGCCGCATGAATCATCCGCGGCAGCACCCCGGCAGTGTGCCGATCTCTGGCGTGTCAGTCCGCCAGCTCACGGTAATTCCCGACGACCGGGGTAAAGTGTTCCACATGTTGCGCGCGGACGATCCTCATTTCGATGTGTTTGGCGAGATCTATTTCAGCGGCGTGTTCGAAGGCGCAGTCAAGGCGTGGCACATCCACCGGACGATGACGTTGAATTACGCTGTGCCTCACGGAACTATCGACCTGGTGCTGTATGACGACAGGCCCGAATCTCCCACGCACGGCAGTCTGATGACGATCAGGACTGGTGCAGGCAGTTATCAGTTGATCACGGTTCCACCGATGGTGTGGAACGGATTCAAGGGGATCGGATCCGGACTGAACATCGTCGCGAATTGCGCGAGCATCCCGCACGATCCCGACGAGATAGAGCGGATCGACCCGGGGGATCCACGGATTCCGTACGACTGGTCTCGTGCCTGACCCGGACTATGCCGGCCGCCGCGTCCTGATAACCGGGGCGAGCGGGTTCCTCGGTACTCACCTTTCGCGCTCGCTCGTTTCGTATGGCGCAAAGGTCCACGCGATTCGTCGCGATCCAACACGCGCGACGCGTTTGCCGGCCGAAGGAATCCAGTGGCACTCAGCCGATCTGCTGGACATGCTTTCCCTCAGGGAGGCGGTGGGCGAAGCCAGGCCCGAGATTGTATTTCACCTGGCCGCGTACGGAACGATCTTCGCGCAGCGGGATCGAGACGAGACGTTTCGAGTCAACGT
>JALYOO010000400.1 GCA_030856845.1 Gemmatimonadota bacterium | reverse complement strand
ATTTGTAGACCCAGTAGCCGGCGTAACGGTCGAGCAGATGCTTGACGTATCTGCGCTCACCGTGTCGCCGGGTCGTCACCGCGCGCGGCGATACCTACCCCGGCAGCGCTTCCGGGGCGCCGCGGCTCTCGCGAAAGTCCATTGCGCAGAGCAGAAAGATCAGCGTCACGAGGATCGCCGATACGACACACCATTGACAGATTGCATGAATGACGAACAGCTCGAGGTAGGTGAGCCACGCACTGAACATGACGCCGACGCCGGAGTAAAGCAGCAGCGTCTTCGACATGCCATCAGAATCAGCGAATCTCTCCTGCGTGCTCGCTACCGCAAGGGCGAACATGCCGATGTAGAAACCAACGCCCCAGGCTGCGACCGGCAATCCGAGAAACGTCGCCCATTTGCTGGTGTTGACGGTCTCGCACGATCCGATGCTGCAGTTGAGAGCACCGACCAGGCCCAGCTTGTAGAGGAGCAGATACAGAGCGACGAAGATCCCGGCGAGCGCGAAGGCCGCCACGATCATCCGCTTCGTCACTTCTGTGCGGCCGAGTCCACGATTGCCTTTAGGGCGTCGTACGGCAGGGCACCCGGATACATCTTGTCGCCAATGATGAATGTCGGAGTCGAGCTGATCCTCCGCCGCTCACCTTCGGCACGGTTCGAGAGAACGCGGAGGCGATGTTTCTGCGAGTCGTAACAGGTTTCCCACGCCGAAGCGTTCAACCCTATGTCACTCGCGTACTTTTGGAAGAAAGGCTTCGGATTGTCGGTAGCCTGTGTATTCCACTGGTCCTGCGTGAGGAAAATCCGGTCGTGCATCTCCCAGAATTTTCCCTGATCGTTGGCGCAGGCGGCGGCTTGCGAAGCGCCCTCGCTGTTCTTGTGCTGCGGCAGAGGAAAATCGTAGAACGTCATGCTCGCGATTCCCGTATCGATGAGGCGCTTGCGCACGTCGGGCTCGGTAACTGTCGCGAATTGTCCGCAACCCGGGCACTCGAAGTCGGCAAACTCGATGATCTTCACCGGGGCATCGGCCTTGCCAAGGGTATAACCCTGCGCGGGGCCGAGCGTTGTTGGATCGACGCTCACCGGCGTGCCAACGGCACCGGATGGTTTGCGCAGCAGGGTATACCCAAGTATGCTTGCGCCAACGATCGCGATGGCGCCAAGGACATAGTAGAAAGTCTTTGGCCGGGCGGAAGTGCTGCTGCGCACGACGTTACGGCGGCGGTTCTGTGTATTACCAGCCATTTCTGCAAGTCAGGTTCGAGTGGTTACGCGACGCGTATTTCCGCGACGGGCGTGACCGGAAAAGCTATGTCCGAGGTATAGTTATGCAAGCTGATGTTCTTCGCGTCCCTGTGGGACCCGGAGCGATGCACGTCGAGAGATTCGGGCATGGCGGTACGGCTGTCATCCTGATTCACGGATTTGCGACGTCGAGCTTTCTCTGGCGTCACGTTGCACCAGCCATCACGGAGGCGGGACACACCGCGTATGCCCTCGACCTCCTCGGCCACGGTGAATCGGACCGTCCCTCTGATGCGGATTTCGGCATCGCTGCGCAGGCCGAGTATCTGGACGCGGCGATGACTGTGCTCCGGGTGGCTCGCGGGATCATTGTCGGGGTGGACATTGGCGGTGATATTGCGCTGCGCCTGGCCGCAAAACGGCCGGAGAGGGTCGAGAAGCTCGTGCTGATCAATACTCCGGCTTTCGAAGAGCTGCCGTCGAAGGACATCACCCAGATGCAGCGCAGCACCGCAAAGTTTGCCTTTCGCACGACGCGCGGAATTCTGGGAGCCGCGCCGCTCGTGGAGCAGGTGCTCAAGGGAAGTGTCGCCGATCCCGACTCTCACATGCCCGTCAAGCTGATCGCGCAGTATCTCGCGCCGTTCGTCGGAAAGGACGGAGTCAACCACCTTCTGACACTGGCCAGCTCGATCAGCGCGGACGATATGGAGGATGTGGACCTGAGCTCCATCCATGTACCGACGCTGGTGCTATGGGGGGAACAGGACGGGTGGGTGGACCAGAAAGTAGCGGACAAGCTGATCAACGTTCTACCCGACGGCCGCCTGGTGCGGATGCCTGGGGTGGGCCGCCTGCTCCCGGAAGAAAATCCGGACCAGCTGAATCAACTGCTGCTGGAGTTCATGAGGCGCCGCGCCGCCGCGTAGGAGTAATGCCTGCTGGCGCTGGGCACTGTCCCCTCTGCGCCGGTTCTGCTGATCAATGTGCCTTCGCCGCGGTCAGTTCCAGTCGTTTATCCCACACTCCGTCGCGCGTGTGGGTTGAAAGGGACGATGAGACCGATGAGACCTGTGAGGAAATCGACAGTGGGTCGAACGGGCCGATACATCTTGAACGGCCACTGTTTCACATAAACGTCGTTCTCATCGGTCTCATCGGTCTTCCGTTCTCTCCAAAACTCAGATCGAGAGGGGCCACTATAACGGTCGAGGGACGAGTTACCGGTAGCCGGCGCCCCGTCCTCCTATGAGATAAGGCACTTTCCCGCTAGATTGGAAGTATACAACTCAACCCATTACCCGGATTAATGACCAAGCAGAGATATACGAGAGGCGCCGCGCCCGTTACCAGTCCTTTCGAGGAAGCGCGCGACGAGATGTTTCAGCACATCATGAAGTGTGGAGTCATCGGTGCAGTCCCCGACGATCAGCGCGAATGGTTCGATGGAACCCTTGCCTATCTGACTGAGCGTTACCACGAGCTGAGCCCGAAGCAGATTGGCGAATTGCGGGTGCTCGGAGAACGGTTCTCCCAGCCCGCAAAGGTTCAGACCGCAGTCTGAAGCACAAGTCCGCACGGCGCGGAGTGAGCCCTTACCGGCGCTCCGCGGCGCCGCGGCGAAGTATCACCCCGAGCCTTCCCCCTCCCCCCAGGCCGAGCTCGATCGCCGGAGACAATCCACGGCTGGCCGGACCCTCTACTCCCAGAAACAACAGCAAATAGGCCTTTGCATCGCGATTGTCGTCGAATCGCGCGGAAACGCCTCCACCGCCGTAGGGTCCCCACCGGCTCTCACGAAACGGATCGAGCAGAAATCTCGCGGACAGGTCGATCCGCCCGCTTGGCGAACCTTCCATCACCCCGGCAGCAACGGTCACTCCTGCACGCACATAAGTCCCGAGGGGAACTGCTACGCCGAGCCCAAGGTGAACGGCGGTCTTCGCCGCGACGATTACGTCGAGGCGCCCATCATGTGAGAATCGCGATTGCTCGGGGGTGCGCGACTGCGACTCAGCGGCTCTCGGGAGCAGAGTCAAGATCAGGAATGCGAGGGCGACCACCCTTGGTGCGCGCCATTTTCGCGAATACCAGGTCGTCAACGCTCCCCGCCGCCGCGAGCAGTCTTTCTCGCGCGTGACAGAGCAGCGGTATAGTCCACTATGGAGACCGCCGACAGGGCGGCAATCAACAGGATCAACGGCTGAACGATCGACGCGAAATGGAGCACCGCGATCAGTAGGGCGAGTTGCAATCCCGTGACAGTCTTGCCGAGCATGCGGGCCTGAAACGCCGAGGCCGACAATCCCGGAATGAATCGTGCCACGACGAAGCCAATGGCAGTCGCGATGTCCCGCGACAGAAAGATGAAATACTGTCCGGTGGATATCGCTCCGTCGGCGAGATAGGCCGAGACGGCTGCCAGTACGAATACGCGGTCGGCGAAGGGGTCGAACAACGCTCCGGCAAGCGTGGAGCTGTTGGCCCGGCGGGCCAGCCATCCGTCGAGAAAATCGGTAGCCGCCGCCGCCGCGATGAGCGACGTCCGCTG
>JALYOO010000359.1 GCA_030856845.1 Gemmatimonadota bacterium | reverse complement strand
GCTCCTGCGAGGACGACGGGCTTCGAACCGGTGATCGTGAGGTCCAAAAAGTATGCAGTCTCCTCCATCGTGTCGGTACCGTGAGTGACCACACTCCGACCACCTGGGGATCCTCTAAAAGTGTATTGGCCCGCGCAGCTAGCTTTCTCCAGATTTGCGGAGTCATGTTCGGGCGATCGTGCACGCGTGGAAGGCTCAGCAGCGACTGCATCAGAGATTCAATCATTTATCGTATAGAAAGCGTCCGCAAATTGCCGCAGTAGCGATCGCCCGCGAGCTCGTTGGTTTTCTCTGGGCCGTGATGCAGGACTCATCAGTCGGACATCAAGCAGCATGATCACCATGGTCGTGGTCCGGCGTGTGGCGTCGAGGCTCGATGTGCGAACATTCTCGACGGCGTTATGCGGCCCGTGCAGTTATCCGCAGCGGGATCCCCGAGCCTGGAATGAGCCAGCTCCCGACGAATCCAATTCTTGCCGCGCTGCCGGAGCACTCCGGTAATCGGCGTAGATCAGCAGGATCAACCGTCGATGCTGCCTCGCGCCCATGCCGTACCGCGACCACTGCAATGCAAATGACCTTAACGAACTCTTGACACCAGCCCAGTCATATCAACGCCCAAGTTCAGCTGCAAAGCGGCCCACCCCGAATTGTACTGGCGTACGACCGCTGGGCCGCTTTGTCAGCTGCAACGACTCGTTAGGCCGCCGCCTAGGCGTCCGTCCGGCTCCGCTCCCATCGTGTGTAGGCGGTCATCAGCGCCACGAGTATCGCCCAGCCGAGGAGCGCACCCGTCGCGTCTGGCAGGAGGTCGCGGAGCCGGCAGTGCCCCGCGCCCGAGGCGCCCTGAGCCAGCTCGACGAGCGCTCCGATAACCAAAGTGAGCGCGAACGCCTCGACACCCCCCCGCCGCCTCGCATGCGCATCAGCGACCGCCCACCGAAATTGGGCGCGAGCAAGGAAGTAGCAGAAGACGAAGAGTAGGATGTGCGGCGTGTTCCGGAATGAGTGGAGCGCGAGCGCCGGCCCGACCAGGAGCTCGCACGCGGTCGGGACGAGCGGCCGGGCCGGCCAGCCTGCGCGGAGCGCGAAGGAAAACAAGCCGAGCGCGATGAAGCCGGTAAACGCCGAGCGCCGCCACTGGAGCCTGGGAGCGAGGAGGGCGCCGGCGAGCAGAAAGACAGACAGGACGCGGACTGTCAGCTTCATTCGCTCGTTAGACGCCACTTGGCGCACCACGGGGGGTCCCGAAGATTGCCGATCGGTCGCCGGCGTACGATGACTCTACTCTTGCGTGAACCGAAGCGTATTGCCGTCGGGATCGTCGACATAGAACTCGCGTGTCCCCCACGTCTGGTCGATCGGACCCTCGTGAACGGGGGAGTCCGGATTGCCCGGCGTCCGCAGGCCCCGCTCTCGGAACTTGCGGAACAGCGCGTCAAGGTTGTCCGTGGTGACCACAATTGCTTGGCCGAACTCGCCGTCGCCCCGATGACTCGAGAGAAAGAGACGGCCTCCGTCGCGCGAAAGGACGCAAAATGACGCATCGGCCAAATCGTCATCTCCATCCACGAGCTCGAAATCGAGGACGCTGGTATAAAACGCCAGCGACTGGCGCATTTTGCTGCAGCGAACCGTCGGGATAATCGCCATCAGGCCTCCTGCGCCTTTCGTGCGGGTGCAGTGTGTGCGTCTAAGCCAATTTGACAGAGATTTTATGCTGCAAACTGCAGCGAAACGCAACAACCCCCGCTGTCTAAGTCAACGTGCCATTGGAATGAATTGATTGAAGCGCTTGCGGTATAGCGAGATAGCAACCAGCGCGATCGTCTCCCCATATTTAGACAGTGAGTCCGCGCTGTCTAATCGCGCGCGCCTCTAAAATCCTGCAGAGGACCCGCCCAGCAAGGCACTAAAGACCTCGGGGAAGAGCTCCGGTGGAGCCGCCCGCTATTCGCGCCCAGGTCGCGGCGTGACGTTCGGTCGATCACGTTCGGGTTGAGGCGCGACCTTGAGGCGGACAGTCGAGCCACCGACACTGATTGTGATGGTATCGCCCAGCCGCTCGACGTTCGCGCCCGCGGCGCTCCACACTTCGATCGAAACGTCGTCCAGCCGTCCGGTATAGCGGAGCGGTCGAGTCCTTGCGGCAGCTGCCCTGGGAGATCTTGCCGCAATTGCGGCCTGAACCTCAGGCCGCGATGTGAGCACCATCTCCCGCGTAAGCGATACCCCATTCCGAGCGACGGTTAGCTTCACGCGCTGTCCCGGTTTAACTGCACCGAACCTGCGTGCGCCGTTCGCGGTCAGTATGGAAACCCCGTCGATATGGGTGATCCTGTCGCCGACGCGCAGTCCGGCGCGTCCTGCAGGGCTGTCACCGGCAACCCGGGCGAGGACGGGCTCGTTCCGTGATTCCCAGACTGGCGCGTCGTCGTTACTGTTCTGCGCCCATCCGCAGTCGTTGCAGCGAATGGAAAAGCCGAACCACCCGGACGGCGACGGCCATCCGCTCGGCGGGACTGGCGGGACTGGCGGGAGCGGCGGGATTGGCTGTAGCGGCTGGAGAGGTTGCAACGGCTGGACAGGTTGCAGCGGCTCGAGTGGCTGCAAAGGTTCGCGAGGCTCCAATGGCTCCAGGCCCTCCATGTATTCGAGAGCCTCCAGGCGCTCGCGCCGCGGGGCGCGAAGACCTCGCGGGCTTGTTGCTGGTGAAGCGGGCGTGGGGGGAACGGTTTGCCACAGCGGCACCGACCTCTCCGGCACTACGACGCCCGGCCTTCTGGAAAACGGTGGTGCCGGGGCTGCCTCCATTGCGGGGGGAGCAGGCGGAGCGGGTGACGCTGGCGGCGCAGGTACCGCCGGCGTGGTGGGTTCGACTGGAGGAAATTCCTCCCATCCACTCAACAACGTCGGCCGCGTAGTGCGCCATACTTCGGCTCGTGCGCGAGCGGCGTGCGGAGTCAGTGCGCCGATCGCCAGGGGATTGTCATGTGACGTGGAAGATGGTGTGACCCTGACACGCAGCGTCCTTCCCCCTCGCCGAATGCCGAATGTGACCGCCTGAAACGGCCGCATCTGCGCGAATCGCCGCCCACCTTCGGCGCTAAGGACGGATTCGCCGTTCACGTCGACAATGCTGTCACCGCGCAGGATCGCGCCGTAGGCAGGCGTACCCGGCTCGACGTCAAGCACGATCGGAATCGATCTGAAGGTGAAATTCCGTGGCACTCCATCGGCGCCGAGCTGCAGGGTGCAATCACACCGCATGTCGGTCACTCCGAGCAGCGCTACGACGCGCGGTCGCGGCGGCGCTGAAGGCTGCGCTCGGCCCCGAACGGGAATGAAGGCGATCGCCACCACGAACACGCCAGCGATACCGGCAATGGACCGGCGCATATTCTGTCGCTGGCCGCGGCCGGGCGATCGCCTGCGGTACACCGGGGCGGTGATCACAGCCACATCTCCCTCTCGGCGACCACGATTGCTCCTCTACGCACAACCGCGGTGGCCGCGGGCGGTGTGATCGCCGGAGAAGCTGCAGCGGGTTCAGCGGTTGTCGGGCCAACAGCAGCAGGTGCGGAGGCGCCGGCGCGCTGCGGCTCAGCTTCAGGAAGAACCAGGTATCGACCGGTCGCAACTCCGCCGGCGAACAGGCCTATCGCTGCCGCGGCACGCAGTGTCGTGCGCCTCCAGCCGCGGCTGGAGATAGGCGGGGCGCCGAGGTAACCCTCGGCCCGCAGTGCCCGCACCACGCGTTGTTCGAGAAGTTCTCCCGGGGCGCGCTCGCGTGGAAGCGCGGCAAATGCGGCGCGCTCGGCTTCGGTCAGCTCGAATTCTTCAGTTTCCATTTCTACTCCCTTCTGGTAAGAAGCGAGCGCATCACGCGTCTCGCCTTGAACAGCTGCGCTTTCGAAGTTCCCGGCGCGATGCCGAGCTGATTTCCAATTTCCTCGTGCGTGAATCCCTCTATGTCGTGAAGCACCAGCACCGCGCGGTATCCCGGAGCGAGGCGCCCGATCGCCGTCTCGAGATCCAACCGGTCTTCGTGTGACGGAGGGGGCGGGCCACTGACCTCGTCGTTCATGTCGATCTCCATTCCGCGCCGCTGCCCTCGCCGCATTGAATCGAGCGCCGCACGCAGGCCCACCGCACAGAGCCAGGTGGAAAAGCTCGACTCACCGCGAAACGTCACCAGCGCCGGATAAGCCCTGAGCCACGTATCCTGCACTACGTCATCCGCATCCACTCCCGAGCTCCCGAGAATCCGGGACACGAACTGAAGCAGGTGCGGGGTATGCCGACGGAAGAGCTCGCGAAACGCCCGCTCCACCCCCGCGTTAGCCGCCGTGATGAGCGCCGCGTCGCTGTCCGCGATGGTGAGCTCGGCTGGCGACAGAACAGTCTTTGGGGGAACCCGAAGCTCGGCTGTGGGGATCAAGCCCTGAATCGTGTCATACGTGATTGAGTCGTTGCGAACGACACAAGGGTTTGCCGGCGCGGGGATTCGTGATCAGGTAGCGGCGGCGATGCCGCAAAGAGTAGAAGATAAGAGTTGCCCGCGACACGGATCCTCTCGCATCGCGGGCTGGGTCTGGCCGCCCCCACAGCGCCAGACTTGTACTCTACGCTTCTACTTCCAGGAGCCGAGCTCGCGGAGCTGCGCGATAGACTGTCGCGGCAGCGAGATCATCGAGTTGCATTCGCTGCAGACGCCGACGAGGATGTTCGAGTATGTCACGCGCGAACGGTTCAGCTGGATGTCTCTGTTCTCGTAGCGGGCGCGAACCTGCTTTCCGCAAACCGTGCATGTCGTTGCCGCGACGTCGCCTTCGTGCCATGGTGCTTTCATAACGCCTCTCTATTGATACGGGCAGTGTGCAATTTCAGTTCTGCTCGTTGGACATACTGGCACTACGGATAGTTTGCAATTCCGTGTCAGATTCGGGTGATTTTACCACACCCATACAAACAAGAGGCGCAGAGGGCCTGCGGCCACGCAGAATCCGTAGAGACGCAGAAACGCGGAGAACCGCAGCAATACAGGCTTGCAGAGAGACTACTTACACTGCGGCGCGAGGGACCTCGCTCATCAGACCGAGCAGGTTTCCTTCGGAGTCGCGGAAGAAGGCCATCCACAGATCGTGATCGGGCATCGGCGCGATGATGCGCGGCTCATGTTCGATGACTACTTCGCGTGACAGCAGAGACTGATACGCCGATTGCAGATCACCGACGCGATAGTAGATGATCGAAGCAGGATGATCGAACTCGGGTTTCTCGGCGCGCGAGAGCATGAGGCGGACTCCTCCGCAGTCGAAAAACGCGAGGCCGGGAAATTCATAGAGCAACGTCATGGAGAGCGTGTCACGATAAAAGGCGGTGGCACGTGCCAGGTCCTGCACATTGATCGCGATCTGGCCGATTCCCTCGAGACGCAGACCATTCGCCGACTCTTCCATTACTCCTCCCGGTGTAGTGTCCGCCAATGGCGGTCAGGCCGCATATTCGTTAGCTTTGCTAACGAATATGTTACTTCACACATTCCATGCGCAATAGCCGCCGGCACGAAGTGGCCGACCAGCTGCACTCGGCGGCGATCCGACTTCTTCGCCGTCTGAGAAAGGCCGACGACGAAACGGGCATCACCGCGCCTCGATTGTCCGCGCTGTCAGTGCTTGTCTTTGCAGGCCCGCTGACTCTTGGTCAGCTGGCGGCGGCGGAACAGGTCAGGCCGCCGACGATGACACGGCTCGTCACGGCGCTAGAGAACGATGGTCTCGTGGTGCGACAGGTAGTCGCCGACGATCGTCGGAAGACAATTATCAGACCGACGGCAAAGGGCAGGCGGGTCATGGCACGCGGTAGAGCACGCCGTGTTGAGCAACTCGCAGCGCGACTCGCGAGCATGACGAGCGCCGAGCTCGCGGATCTCGAGAGTGCGGCTCTGCTGATGCGACGGATTGCAGCGATGGAAGAGAATCGCTGAAGCTCGGCTACCGTTCAGGAGCATCTCGTCAACCAGCGTCAACCGGCGTCAACCGGGTGTCGATCAAAGATTCTGGTTTCAGAACAAGGAGGGCCGTCGTTAGTATAAGAGATATGAATCGGCTGAAAGTTGCGCTTGCCTCATCGGCGCTGATGGTTATAGCAGGCGCTGTGCTGATCGGTGAGTTTCGCGGTGAGGGTCGACTTGGACAGGAGGTCGATGGCGTCGCGGCTCCCGCCGCATCGGTTCCCGCGCTTCCGGCAGCCATAGTCGTCGCGCGCAAGCCCACGATCTCCGAGATCGTCGACCTCATACTGCGCGACCGGTCCGAGGCGATAAAAGCGGCGGCAGCGGGCTCTCATCCAGTGGGAAGCGACGAAGGCAAGCTCGCTCAGGTACTGCGCCGGCACACCAGGGACGCTCGCCGGGCGGACCGGATTGCGAGCGCGATCGTGAGGGAAGGCCGGCGGCGCAACATCGGGTCGACTCTTCTGGTGGGTGTTCTGCTGACGGAGAACCCGTGGCTCGACCCCCGCGCTACGAGCTTCATGGGCGCCAGGGGCCTGATGCAGGTAATGCCGTTCCACTCGGGCAAGTGGGGCTGCAAGTCCGGCGATCTGTTCGACATCGACGCGAATATCTGCCACGGAGTGGCGATCCTCGCGGAGAATCTGCGGACTTCGAAGACGCTGCCTGAAGCGCTTCTAGGCTACAACGGTTGTGTCCGAGGCACGAATACGCCGGATTGCTGGAAGTATCCTTCGAAGGTTTTCCGGCATGCGCGGAGCAGTGCGGCAGATACCGGACCGATTGCCGGCGGCGTAGTGCCTTTCTCCTACCCCGAATCCGGCCCGAGGCGAATAGCTCCGGGCGCGAAAGTCGTCCGGCGGGGCAATATCATGCTGCCGAGAGAGTTGCTGGTAGACTGAGCGCCTCCGCTCATCCAGCCGCGTCCCAGTCCCCGCGCCCGCATGAGCGATCGCCTGCAGCTGTCACTCAGATCCAAACTCGCCGCCGGTTTGGTAACGGCCGGGATTGTCCTCCTTGTAGGTGCGATTTCCTTCTGGGCAGTGTCGCGCGCGGTCAAAGCTTCGCGAGAGGCCGAGCACATCACCGAGTTGCTGCTGGAGCAGGAGCGGCTGACGTCAGGGCTCGCCGATTCGGAAACAGCGGCCCAGGGCTTCGAATAACTCGTCTTGAACTGAAAAACTCGAAACTGGAAAACCGAGCACCCAGAACATCTTTTCCGAAGTTCCCTCCGCAACGGTACATTGGTGCTTCAGCCTAACTGGATCCGGCAATGCGAAACCGTTATGCGCTCGCGTTCGGTCTTTGTGGTTTGTGCATGGTACCCGGTCTTTGCGAGGCCCAACTCACGAGCCCCGAAGCAAGTGCCCCGGTCGCAGCGGACGCTCGAGTACGACAGGTGCTTGGCCGCCTTCAACCTCAGATCGGCATTCGGGTCAGGTCGGGACCAACTGTCACGGAGGGATGGGCCAAATCCCTGCAAGGTGATTCCATCCTTGTCGGAACAGCGAATGGCACTGAGGTGCGTCTCCCGATCAGCGAGATCGATGGCCTCTGGTCGCGTGAAGGCTCGGGAGGTCGAGGCGCAATCGTCGCCGGCCTCTTCGGTGCGCTTTTCCTCGGCACAATCGCCTCGGTAGTTGAATCCTCACTCGACTCGACTTTTTGCGATCCCTTCGATTGCGAGAAGCAATCCGCATCTTTGCTTCCGCTCGCCATAGTCATCGGAGGAGTTGGGGGCGGAGCAATCGGGCTACTGATCGGAAGGAATATAAAGCGATGGAAGACGCGCTACCCTTGAGCAGGACTGAGACGCCTCCAGAAAAGACGTTCTGAGTTTTCAGCCAATCAGTGGCCAGTTATTCAGTTCAAACTCAGTACTGGGTTTGATACCGGAAAACGCGAAACCGAAAAACCGGAAACTCACAGCAACGCCATCAAGCATACCGGCTCCGAAGAGCCGTTGATTCAGGTTGCCTCGAGGGACAGGGAAGCGTTTGTAGAGCTCTCGGTCTGCGACAACGGTCAGGGCATCGCGCCGCAGTACCACGAGCGCATATTTGGGATATTCCAGACACTGGAAGCACGGGACAAGGTCGAGGGTACGGGAATTGGCCTGTCCGTCGTAAAGAA
>JALYOO010000347.1 GCA_030856845.1 Gemmatimonadota bacterium | reverse complement strand
TCGAACAGATAGGCGGAAACGTGCTGGATCATTGGTGGGCCGCCGCCGCGGTTTCGTCCGACGTCGATGATCAGCGCTTTCGCGTTCGCGAGTACTGCCATCGCGGAATCGGCGGCTCGAAGCGCTGTAGGGTCGCCCGAAAATCCCCGAAGGTCGAGATATCCGACGTTGCCCGCGAGAATCTGAGCGCGCGCTATCCCGTAATCGGGCGAAGCGAAGGCACCTTTCGGAAGCGATAGCGTATCGGATCCCGGCACTTCAGCACGCCGCAGAACGGGAGCTCGGGAGGGTGCCGGAGTTGCGCCGGTTCCCGAAGGAGTGCCCGTGCTTGAAGATGGATCAGCACCGACACGGACAGCTCTTCGCACCGGCTGTCCTGACATCCGCGGACTCGTCTCGAATCGAACACCGAGATGGCGGTCGTCGCTCAAACGTCGAAGTGTCTGGGTGATGCGGCGCGCGAGGAAATCACCCGCCGTGATCCCGTCATAGGCGCCGCTCCGCAACTCGGCGCGCAACGTATCGGCCATCATGCGGCCTGACTTCTCATAGATGTAGCCGCTGATCAGCGAATCCGAGAGCGCGTTGACGAGCGCGGCCCGCGCCGCTGCATCGGTGGGTTTGGCGATGCGGTCAGCAGCTGCAGTCTGTGCCTTCAGCGCGGCGGATAAGGAGCCGGACAGCGTGGTCGCCGCGAAGAGGAGGGAGAGGGAGACGCGAGCCGCGCGGCGCGCAGCTGAACCGGTCCGATTCGAACCGTCTCGCCCGGGCGATTTTTTCGCTGGACGGTCTGCCAGCTCCTGCAGCACTTCGGATGAGAGACTTCGCGCTATCAGTCCGTCCTCTACCGTCGCGAGCACCGTCATGATGTCGCAGCCTGCGCTGGCGAAGCGATTCTCCTGAGCCTTTCCGAGCAGCTCCCAGACATCGAACAGCTCGGCGGACATCCGTTTTCCCCGCGGAGTGAGGCCGAGCATCCGTCTCCGGGCATCGCCCGGGTCACGGACTGCATCGACGATCTCTGCCGCCATCATCTCATCAGTGATCCCTATGACGCCGGGATGAGTGAGTCGGAGCCGGTCAGCGATCTGGCCTACGGCGAGAGGACCGTCGCTGTAGAGAAGCCGGTAGGTCGAGGCCCATCGGCCGCGAAAGGTGAGTCCCCTTGCTTCGTAGATCTCCTCAGCGGAACAGAGGAGAGTCTCCATCATCCGCCGGAGACGATGGTCGAGGACGACTGGGCCCAGCTGTCGGATATAATCCATGGTGAGACAAGATAGGGTAAGTGGTTACGTAAGTTGTAACTGTTCGACCCGCGTTGCGCGGGAAAGGTTGCCTTGGGAGATGCATGTGATGGCGCTGGTTTTCGTCGCACGATCAGCGCGCCCAGAGTGCGTGCGGTGCCCGCCGCTGCGATGATCGGCTCGCCTTGAAGTATTAGTCGGTTATTGCATCCAGCTAATAGATCTAGGAATTAACTGTTATGTTATATACTTGATCTATCGCACTCTCTGGTTTCGGGCGATTATGGGTATCCTCACTGCTTTCTCGGAGTAAAAACGAGGGATTGGTAAGGGTGTGTATTAGCGATTTTGGGATATATATCTTAAATTAGGCAGCTGAGGGAACCACCTGATCACATGGAATCGAAAAACACCCTCCCAAACCTCTGGCACGTATTCAACCTCAGAGACTCTCCCTACTTCCAGGAGACACTCGGCAGCACCGAGCACGCGTATCCCCTCGATCTCTTCATCGGGAGAGAAAAGGAAGAGACCCACCTGCTGACAACCATCGGGAGCAGCAAATCGTCCCGCCAGGCGATTGGCGGAACGCCGGGGATCGGCAAGACAACGCTCGTTCAGAGCGTGAAGGCAAAGGCCATCGATGCCGGGTACTGGGCTGCCGACGGCCTCATCGCCCTCTACGGGAACGACACCCTGGGAAGCGTGCTCGGCCGGCTGCTCAGCGCCCTGTACGACACGATCCTGTCGGCAAGGCCGATGATCGGCGAAAACCACGCGATGCAGTCCGCTCAACAGCTCGTGCGCGTATCCCGCTTGATGTCCGGCGGGGCGAATATCAACATCCCCGGATTGGGAGGCGCCGGCTTCAGCAAGTCGACCACCGTGATGACACCGGGCGATGGAATCCTGCTGGATGGGCCGAGGATCATGCGCGATTTGCTGGATCTGGTGAGGAGCGGAGAGGGGAGCGGTGTCATCCTTCATCTCGACAATCTCGAAAACCTGACGGAGAAAGAAGTAGACAGCGCCGCGGACATTCTGAGAAGCCTCCGCGACCAGGTGCTCATGCTCGAAGGCCTCCACATCCTGCTCGTGGGGACGACTCCAGCGGTACAGGCCGCGACCGGCATGCACACTCAGGTAAGGTCTGTGTTCCGGGCGCCACTGGTGCTCGAGCCACTTCCCGTCGATGACGTGCAGGCCCTGCTGGCCACTCGATACCGGTACCTGGCGCTGGACGGCAGAATTCCGATCCCGCCGATTTCACCAGATACAATTGCAGCACTGTATCCGCTCTTTCAGGGAGACCTCAGATCATTGATCTCAGCGCTCGAAGACGGTGCACGGCTTCTCGTTGGAGTCGCTCCGATGGGGGAGCCCATCTCGCTGGATGACCTCAGGCCCGCGCTGCGGCAATGGTACCGGCAACTGCTCCAGCAGCGTCTCGAGGGAAAGCGCCAGGAACAGCTCGAAGCGTGGGGCGACTCCGACCCGGCCAATCCACAGACCCAGAAAACCCTGAAGGATCTATGGGGCGTGTCACAGGGGGCGGTATCGATGGCCCTTTCCGACCTCGAAGGCCAGGGATACGTGTTGCCAATGCCACGCGATGGAAAAGCTCCGATCCAATACGTTCTCAGCGGAGTCAGTCATCTGATCTTCGGCTAGATCGACTCGCGGAGTGCGCTATCAGCACTGATTGCTATCGACGCTCCTCGATTGCTCGTGCCTCGATTACTCGTACATCCGATCGCGGTCAGCACCGGAAAGCTCGACGAGAAACCCAGCGACACGATTCGTCACCGCCTCGAGAAACACCCGACCCTTCTCCGCGGTGGCCGCGGCGGGATTCCCGGTGCCAGTGTCGTCGGTGACGCTCGTCCACTGGCGCGGTGCCCAGGCCCATCCTTCACGCAATCCCCGAATCGCGAATTTTTTCGCCTTCCCATCTCCTGCCTCGGACAAAGGCAGGACGGTAGCCGGCGCGATGTGCTGCATCACACTCGTCTCGAGCTCACCGGCGTGGTCACCGGGCTCGTCGAAATACGCCGAAGGATCGACGCAGTTCCACCAGTTGACCATGCTGATGAAAACACCGCATTCAGGTTGAAGCTCGCGAATCATCTGCCTGAAATCGTTTCCGCCGTGGCCGTTCAGGATCACCAGCTTCATCACACCCTGCCCTTCGAGCGCGAACGCAATGTCGCGCAGCACCGCCGCCTGCGTGCTCGGATTCATGTTGAGGCAAAACGGTATGTCCAGCTGTCCGGTGTTGACTCCGAAGGGCACCACCGGCAGCACGACGACGCTGGCGCCTGCTTCGACCGCGATCCGCGCTGATTCCGCGGCGACGTGCATTGTCTCGTAGTTGTCTGTGCCGTAGGGCAGATGATAGTTGTGCGCCTCCGTTGCGCCCCACGGAAGCACAGCTACTTCATAGCTCCGTGCAGCGACCGTCTTCCACGTCGTTTCCTCGAGAACATGCGGTCTAGCGGGCAAAGGTGTGCTCAGCGATTCGGAGTTAGGGACGAGAGT
>JALYOO010000332.1 GCA_030856845.1 Gemmatimonadota bacterium | reverse complement strand
TCTTGTTGAGGTCGAGCACTTTCGGCTGCTGGGCAGCATGCGAGTGCTGATCGGTCGCAAACACCCGAAGCTTGCGACGCAGCGACTGGCGTCCCAGCGCTGTTTTCGGGAGCATACCGTATACCGCTTTTTCGATCACCCGCTCCGGGTGCTTCTCCAGCATCGAGGCGAACGGGGTAAATCGCTCATGCCCCATGTAACCGGTATGATGAAAGTAGCGCTTCTGCTCGGCTTTCCGTCCCGTCACTTTCACCTTGGCTGCGTTGATCACAATGACATTATCGCCAGTGTCCATGTGCGGGGTGAACATCGGCTTGTGTTTACCGCGGATGATCCTTGCAACTTCGGTCGCGAGGCGCCCCAGTACCATGCCACTGGCGTCGACGACTATCCAGTCATGCTTGATGTCAGATGGAGTGGCGCTATAAGTCTTCATAGAGAAATAAAAGTGCAATCGTGCGAATAGCCCGCTCCCGAATGCAGCTCATTCAGGGGCTGGCGACAACCGTTGGGAGTTGATTTGGAACAGCCTCTAAACTTATCCGGTGGCAGGATGCTAAGTCAACACAACAAGCTCGCGGCGCAACGGGTCACTTCAGTTGTGACAGATGATCGGGTCCCTCTCCACTTAAGACGGAAGATTCAGGACGTTGCGGACTCAGGACGAGCGGCCATCGACGATCGACGACTAAGTACGGACCGAGGATGAACGAAACGCGCACGCGAGCGTGAGCGACGCTCACGGATTTCCCTGGGGTTCAAACCGGCCTACGACCCGACAGCGGCTGCTGCTCGCACTCGGCATCGCGCTCTTCGTAGGGCTGAATCTGTACATCACTCACGAGAAATACGACAACACCCGTTCGGACTTCAGCCTCATCTGGTTCGGCGCGCGCGCCTTGCTGAACGGAGCGGATCCGTACCGCCTGGTTGGACCTGGACTCGTGTTCGATTCACAGTGGACTTCCCTCTACCCGGCAACGGCCTATGTCCTCGGAATTCCATTTGCGCCTCTCCCCGAACGGTGGGCGTCGATCGCTTTCGTCTCGGTTTCCGCGTTCCTCCTTGCCTACGGAATGACGCGCCACAGCTGGCATCTGCTGCCCCTTTTCCCGTCAGTGCCATTCATCTTTTCCGCGCAGGTTGCGCAATGGTCGATTCTCGCCACCGCCGGGATCTTTATCCCGTACCTCGCCGTTGTCGCGGCGGCGAAACCACAATCGTTCATTCCAATACTCGCGGCGTCTCGGACGCGCACTCCGATAGTCGCCGCTGCCATCGGCTCGCTGATTCTGGTCGGCGTGAGTCTGCTGCTCTTGCCGTCATGGCCGCGGGAGTGGCTCGACCTCGCCCGCCAGGCCGGTCACGTACGGCCACCAGTGGTGCGACTCGGCGGGGTCTTCATACTGCTCGTGCTACTCAAGTGGCGTCGTCCGGAAGCGTGGATCGTGGCGACGATGGCCGTCATGCCGCAGACCTGGTTTCCGTACAACACCCTACCCTTGCTGGCCCTGCCGAACACCTATCGTGAAGCGTGCGTGTTGTCGCTGCTCGCATCGGCCGGTGCGTACCTGACGGGGATTTATTTTGGCGGACTTCCGCCTGCGGAGGCAGCGACCGTCGGAGGTCAATTGGCGGTCGCTACTGCCTACCTGCCGGCGACGATTATGATTCTTCGCTTTCCCAACATTGCCGAGCCGCGACCGCAATCTCCAGCTTCCGCCGTGCGCCGCGATTGACGCAGCCACCAGAAGGCGCATCGCATTAGTACGCCGGGTGATTTTCCAGCAGTCGCCCTGCTTCCGTTCATTCCAGCTCGACGAGCGTCATTCCCTTTTCGACTGCCATTCCCACAGTGACGGCGATCGACCGGACGCGACCCGCAGAGGTTGCCCTTAGCTCGTTCTCCATCTTCATCGCCTCCATCACCACTACACCCTGCCCAGCTGCAACGACATCGCCCACCGCAACGTTCAGCCTGACGATCAATCCCGGCATCGGCGCGACCACTGGTGCCGGACCTGCCGGTTTTGAAGTCGCGGCTGAAATGTCGCGGATTGCGCGAGTGCGCTCGTCCAGGGCTTCGGCCTCGAACCTGTAGCCGTCAACCCACAGCGTATAAGTGCCCCGGCCTTTGCCGCGTTTCGCGACCACTCGATGCACTTCGTCACCGATTGACACAACTCGCAGCGGTGTGCCCGCAACGTCTGCTGTCTGCGCTGAAACTTCCCGACCATCCAACGTGGCGTTACCGCCGTCGAGCGACACCTCGTGACGCACGCCATTTAACGTCACGATGTATTTCACGAGGAGCGCGGCACGAGCTCGCACACCGTCTCGACATGTGCGGTCTGAGGAAACATGTCGAACGCGACGAGCGACGCGATCCTGTAGGCGGGCAGTCTTGCGAGATCGCGCGAGAGAGTGGCGGGATTGCAGCTGACGTACACAATGACGCGCGGTTTGGCCGGCGTTCGCTCGAGGAGATCGGTCACTCTCGAGTCTGTTCCCGCGCGGGGCGGATTGAGCACCACTGCGTCGGCGGGCAGCGCTCCGGGAAGCGCTTCTTCGACCCGCGCTCGCAGTGACACCGAGCCTTCCGGAAGTCTCAGAGCGCACCAGCGTGCAGCGTCATTGTCGAGCTCGATGGCAGTGACTCTGGCGCCAAGCTTCGCGAACGCGATCGCGGTATCGCCAGCTCCCGAGTATGCATCGATCACGGTTGCCGGTGCATACGCAGCGACTGTCTTCGACAAATGAGCGCGGAGCTCCGCGGTCACATCGGGGTTCACCTGGGCGAAAGACATCGCGGGCGGGTGGAGCGCGCGCGGTGGACGCCGGTCACCGACAAGTCGCCTGGATCCGTCTTCATTCTCCCACCATGCCGCGGCGATCGACCGTGTCAGCTCGAAGAATTCCTGTGCACCGCTCCACCGTGCCGCCCCGGCAAGCACGAACACCGGGCCGTCATTAGTGAGGCGCACACTCCCGCGCAACGACTTCACGGCGGGAAAAAGCTGCGAATGCGACATGGCATCGCGCCAGGCGGCCAGCACGCGCCGGTCCGTAATGAGACAATCGGCAACCGCGAACACTTTTCCCGGATCGTCATACGGATGAAGCCCTGCCATCCACTGACCCTCTGATGTTCGCTCGAGCGCGAGCGAAAGCTTCACCCGATAGCGCCACTCGCTCTCGCTTGCCCTGATTTCAGGTAACGCGATCTGCGTCTTGCCGATTCGCTCTACTGAATCACGGATGATGCGCTGCTTGGCGCGCAGCTGCGCCGGGTACGCCAGGTGCTGTATCTGACATCCACCGCAGCGATCGCGCGTGTAGTGCGGGCATGGCGGCTCAATTCTCTCTTCCGACGGGCGAGCGATCGTGCGGAGTATTCCCCGCGCGAAGGTTCCCCTTCCGTTGACGCGGGCCGTGATGAGATCCCCGGGAGCGGTACG
>JALYOO010000322.1 GCA_030856845.1 Gemmatimonadota bacterium | reverse complement strand
GCATCAGATTGGCGCGACGCACACCTTTTGCTTCGAGCGCCGACAGCAGCTCCGGAGTGAAATGAAGACCCGCGGTTGGCGCGGCGACCGATCCTGATTCCTCCGCATAAACAGTCTGGTATCGTTCACTGTCGTCGGCTTCGTCGCCGCGGCGGATGTAGGGAGGCAGTGGCACATGGCCGTAGCGCTCGATCGCAGCCTCGATAGGCAGCGTAGACCTGAGCCGGACGATTCGCGTTCGCATCTCGGTCGACTCGAGAATTTCCGCCTCGAAGTCGGGGCTTACGTGCACGCGTCGGCCGGGCCTGAGCTTTCCACCGGGGTGGACCATGGCCTCGTACAGATTATCCCCGAGCGGTCGAAGAAGGAGAAGCTCAGCGGGAGCGCCGGAATCACGCGTTCCGAGGAGGCGCGCCCGGAATACCCTGGTGGTGTTGAGTGCCAGCGCGTCACCGGCCGGAATAACTGAAGCGAGGTCTCGGAAGATCGCTTCGTCGATTTCCGCGGTGTCGCGGTGGACGATCATGAGACGGCTCTCGTCGCGGATACCGGCGGGTGCCTGTGCAATCAGATGCTCGGGGAGATCGAACTCATAGTCGATCGTTCTCGAGCCGTCAGCCACCGGACCTCGCATATACGAAACCAGCCTCGGACAGGCCGACTGCTGGTTTTCTTCCAGTGCTTCGCGCTTCTAGAAAAGCGACGGCTGCCCCGCGCCATTCGACGGCATCGTAAACCCGAAGTGACGGTATGCCTGTGCGGTGGCCATCCTGCCTCTCGGCGTTCGCTGAAGAAACCCATTCTGCACGAGGAACGGCTCGTAAACCTCCTCGATCGTGCCGGCGTCTTCCCCTACCGCGGCCGCGATGGTGTTAACGCCAACTGGGCCTCCCTCGAATTTTTCGATGATCGTCTTGAGGATTCGCGTGTCCATGTCGTCGAGGCCGAACTGATCGACGTCGAGGAGTTGCAGCGCTTCCTTCGCGACCGAGCGTGTGATCACGCCACCCGATTTCACCTGCGCGTAGTCGCGAATGCGTCGCAACAGGCGATTGGCGACGCGCGGAGTGCCGCGCGAGCGACAGGCAATCTCTTCCGCTCCGGCGTCGTCGATCGTGACCTTGAGTACGTCAGCGGTCCGTCGGACGATCGTCTCCAGGTCAGCAGCCGGATAGAAGTTGAGTCGCTGCTCGATGCCGAACCGCGCCCTCATCGGCGGCGTCAGGAGTCCGAGCCGCGTGGTCGCGCCGACCAGGGTGAACTTCTCGATTGGCATGATGATCGTCTGCGCCTTCGGGCCTTCGGAGAGACGGATGTCGATGCGGAAATCCTCCATTGCCGGATAGAGAAACTCCTCGATCACCGGACGAAGGCGGTGGATCTCGTCGATGAAGAGAATGTCTCCTTCGCGAAGATTGGTGAGCGTGCCGACCAGGTCGCCCGGCTTTTCCAGGGCCGGCCCTGACGTCGCGCGGACATTCACTCCCATCTCCCGCGCAATCAACTCGGCCAGTGTCGTCTTGCCGAGTCCGGCGGGTCCGAAGAAGAGCGTGTGATCGAGGGGCTCGCGGCGGGAGATCGCTGCATCGATGTAGATGCGCATGCTCTCCTTGACCTTCGGCTGGCCGATGAATTCGGCGAGTCGCTGCGGTCGGAGCGAGAGCTCGACGACGGATTCGTCGGCGAGGATCTCGGGAGTGGTGATTTCAGCGCGGGTCATTCGGCACGGAGGATTGTCCAGCTAAAGCGCAGTTGGACACCAAATATATCCCGAAACCGGTTTGAAAACGAGATGAAATCTTAGCTCGGTGCCAGCGAACGATTGGGAGTAGGCGCCGGACAGACGCGCTCCGAACAGCGGGCAATATTGGACAGAGCTTTTGCCGGCAGACGGGATTGAGTATGGTCGCCCCCGGTCTTACTACTTATGTAGCACATAAAGTACTACCTTTAGAGCATGCCTGCTCTATCGCTCAGGACACAGGCCGAGCTCGAACGGCTGCTCGCACGGCGGGACAAGAAAGCGAAGGCGTCGGTCAGTCTTGGGGGAGAGGTGATTCGGGCCGCCGACGTCATCGCTGGAAAGGCGCAGCGCTCGGCGCTGGTTGAACGCGCCGTCCGCTCCTACCTGCGCTCGATTCTGCGCCGTGCGCGCGATGAGCGGGATCTGCAGGCGATCAACGCGCGCGCAGCAGTCACCAACAGGGAATCCGACCGCGCCATCGACCTTCAATCGTGGCCGGAGTGAGTCTCAAAAGGGGAGAGCTTTACCTGGTGTCCCCGCCGCCAGGCAATGACCCGAAACGTGCGCGCGCTATCGTCATCGTCAGCCGGCAAACACTCTGCGACTCCAGAGCGGATAAGGTGGTATGCGCCCCGGTCAACACGAACGCGGATGGTCGTTCCACAGAGGTGCCGGTAGGTACGGGGGAAGGGCTGAAGCACGCGTCCGTGATCAACTGCGACCAACTGGTGCTGGTAAGAAAGTCCGCATTGACCAACTACCTTGGAGCACTCAGTCCTTCGAAGAACAGAGACCTGCGAGCGGCGCTTCGCATCGCACTCAGCGTCTGAAGGACCCGGCGACTCGCCGCCGTCAGGCCGGCGCTGTTCTGCTGATTGCTTACGGTCACGTGGCTGACAGACCGGCGGGCGTTAGGTCCTCATCGAGGATGTAGCTCACGTCGGCGACGCTGTTGGCCATGCTGAACTTCCACACCCCAAATCTCCCGTCGGCATTGACGGCATTGGCCCAGCGGGTGGCGGCGGCGTGCTTCACTTCACGCAGGGGATCGTACCCCTTGGTCTCCAGAACCAGGTGCACTGGATCGTCATCATCCTGCGCCTTGAGCCGGACGATGAAATCAGGAATGAAGTCGTGCATCTCGCCGTTGTGCATGTAAGGGATCGTGAAACCGAGCCCGGCATTCTTCACGAAGCAGTCGACTGAGCGATGCCGGTTGATGTAGAACGCCGCCTGCTGTTCCCACTGTGTGGTGTCGGCGACGACATAGTTCACATGACTGCGATCGACCTCGCGAACGTCCTTGCTCGTCCAGAAATCGACGTCTGATGTCGAGCCGGTCTCTTCGAGTGCGTTGTACCGCGGCAGCTCGGGACTCTCACCCATCGAAACGTCCGGCTGAATCTGTTGGAGCAGTATCTCGATCGCCCAGGCGTAATACGGGGCCTGGAAGACGTAGACCCGCTCAGTGGAGGGAGGAACGACCACGTACTGGTCGACAAATCGTCTGCATATTGCCTGAAGCTGGGGAAACAGCACATGCGTCGGTACGGTCGTCTCCCGCTGGGCCATGTAGTTCCGCGTCAGCGCTGAAGCCATCTCGAACACGCCGCGCTGAATGCGCATCCCTTCGAAGTATCGTTCATGAGTCAGCTCCCTGACTGTCCCGGGAAGACCGGCTGCTCTGCCGGCCGAGTCGATCGTGAATCCCCGGCTGTCGACCTGCGTCGGGTATTTCCCGGGCTCGAGCACAAGCCTTGGCATTTTGGCCCAGTCGACAGTTACGCGGCTTTTCACTGCCTGCGTGTAGCCATCAACTCGCGGAAAGCGGATCTCCATGTCCGCTCGCCCGGGGAGAGCTTTCACGTGGAATCGTTTCTGAGGGGGTGGAGGCGCTCCATCGGTTGCCTTGAAGGGGACGATCTCGAACGGAACTCCGAATACCTGGGCGACCTCTTCGGTAAAAAGACCATCCTCTCCGACTTCGTAGCTGGCGCGACGAAGTCCCCGGCCAACAACCTGCTCGCACAGCAGCTGCGACATGAACGGACGGAGCCCGATGATGTGTGTTACAGTGGTGGCATCCCAGCCCTCGGTAAGCATGCCGACGCTGACGATGCACCTCACGTCGCGACCTGGAGGATGCAGACTTCTCTCCAGCTTTTTAGCGAGCTCCTCAAAACCAGTCGGATGGACAACGCGACCCTGACGATCGCGCGGCCAGTCGAGCTTCCCCACGGTGTCGAGCGTGTGGCGCATCCACCTCACCTCATCGCTCTTCGCTCCGTCGGTGTCGCTCTCAGTGATGACGCGGGTGTCGACGCGGATTGTATTCAGCTTGCCGTTTTCGTTTCGCAGCTCCGCTATCCGGAATTGGGGAAAGTCCACTGAAGCCTTGCCTTCGGCGATCCATTCGAACACGACCTTCGCCAGGCGGATGTCTTTGCACACTACGATCATGACGGGTCGTCGGCCGTCCTCGCGATCGGCCCAGCGGTCGAACTCATGTTTCCAGTCGCCGGCGAGCATGCTGATGGGTTGAGCCGCATGCTTCAGCACCGCATCCGGTTTGGGTCCCGCAGCGGTGGTCTCCGAGCTCGTAAGCTTTCCCTTGACCCACTCCCAGACGTTGAAGTACTGGGCGCGCTCTGCGCCGGTCGTATCGCTGGAGGCAAGCTGCGGGACTTTTACAAGACCGCTCTCGATTGCGTCGATGAGGCCGAAGTCACTCACAGTCCACGGGAACGGCCGCGCGGTGTCGCGTCCTGCGCGTGAGAGGAAATACGGCGTCGCAGAGAGATCGACGGCAAAATTGATCCCGCGGTGACAGTGGATTTTGTCGAGCCCTGATATCCAGACCGTCGCCTCCTCGATCATCGGCTCGTCTTCGGCGGCAGTGCCGGATAGAGATTCCTCGTCGCTCTCCTCTGAACCGGGATGAATGCGATAGGCGTGGTGCGCCTCGTCATTCAGCACGAGAATGTTCTGCTTCCTGCCGAGCTCGCGGCCCAGGACGCGTTCCACTAGGGCGGTGTCGCTCTCCACGTAGCGGCGGAAGTAGACCGATGCCCACTTCAGGTTTCCGGCATCGTCGCGCTCTTCATGTTTCACGAAGAAGATCTGCGCGTCCACCTGCCGCTGATAATTCTCGAGCGTGAGGTAGCGCTTGCCGCGTGCGGTCGTGTTGCGGTCGCCGATGTGAATGGTCTCATCGCGCTCCTCGACCACGCCTTTCCGCACTACTCTCGACGGGACGTCACCGACACGACCCATTTCCTGGGCCTGAAACACGTGCCAGTTCGTCACGAGAACGCGGCCCCGCGAGAGGAGCTGCATCATGTGCGCGGGTACGAGGTCACGCGTCCGGTAGAGGCTTGCGTCGCCACCGGCAGGGTCGAGCTCGCGGAGGCGGTCGCGGATCGTGATGTTCGGGCAGATGATGAGTACCGCATCCGAAAACCGTCCATCGGATCGGTCGTTCACCTTGTTGAGTATGCTCCACGCCGCGAGCATTCCCATCACTGTGGTCTTGCCCGATCCCGTCGCCATCTTGCACGCGTATCGCGTCCAGGGGGAGAAATCCTCGGCGCGGAATTCCGGCGCCGGCTCATCGCGTGGTACGTCGATGCCCTGGAGGTAATCGGCGCGCGCCTCGCGCAGGAAGATTACCGTTTCTGCAGCCTCGAGCTGAGCGAAGAAGAGGCGCTGGAGGCGCTCGGGGTTCTTCCACAGATCGAGCAGCTCGCGCGTGGTGCGTGTGACTCCCGGGTAGCCGTCATCTCTCCAGCGTCCCACCGCCTCACGCAGCCGATTGACGAGTACCATCTCGTAAGCGCTCTCGTAATTTTCGAGGCGCGCCAGAGTTCCGTCCGAGATGTCCCATTCCTCGCGCTGATTGCGCGGCTTGAACACGAACGAGCGCCGCCGGCCGGCTTCCTGTCGCGGCGTTTCGCCGGTGTGGATGTACCAGTGCCTGTCGGGTTCCTCGTATGGCGAGACGACGATTGGCTGCGTGACTTCCATGGTCATGCCAGGTGGCTTTGCGTCACCGCCGCAATACGCTCAGCTGCCTCGACGGCCGCGCCTGCCTCAGCGCGGGTTCGGTTGCCTCCGGGGTACCGCGGCTCGACCGCATAGCGTGACAGCAATTCGCATGGTTCATCGAGGTTCTGCAGTGGAAAACCAACCGCCCGGGCGTGAGCCAGCAGCGCCGCGAGGTCGTGCGTGCGTTCCGGTCTCTGCCGGGCGGACACTATCAGCGCCTTGATGATCTTCTCTGCTG
>JALYOO010000275.1 GCA_030856845.1 Gemmatimonadota bacterium | reverse complement strand
TCGCCGCCTCCTCGGCGCGTATGAAGGCCGGCACGGATATCACCTGATATCAGCAACGGCCGGAAGTGCGACTCCACTCGCAGGGCAGCTTGCCGAGACGTCCGGACTTACCGAGTCGGAGCAGATGTCGCTGATCGAAGCAGAGCTCGAGGCCTCAACGAGTCTCTTTCCGAAGGGGCAGCTCGATCAGGACCTTCAGCAGATCGACCTGAGAGGCCGCAACTCGTGGCGCCTGCTGATGGACGAGGTTCCCTCGGTCGAGCTGCTCGAAGTGCACCTCGTGAACGCGATCGCGCCGTTCATCATGAATGCGAGGCTGAAGCCGCTGATGCTCCGCACCGCGGAGCAGGACAAGCACATCGTCAACGTCTCCGCTGTCGAGGGCCAGTTCTATCGCTCGTTCAAGACCATCCGGCACCCGCACACCAACATGGCGAAAGCCGCCCTCAACATGATGACTCGCACGGCGGCCGCGGACTACGTGGCCAGCGGAATTCACATGAACAGTGTGGATACCGGCTGGGTCACCGATGAGGATCCCGAAGAGATCGCGGCGAAGAAGACTGCGGAGCACCGGTTCCATCCGCCGCTCGATATAGTAGACGGTGCGGCAAGGATCGTGGACCCGATCATGTCCGGATTTAACACCGGCGAGCACGCGTGGGGCAAGTTCCTCAAGGATTATCGCTCAGCTCCCTGGTAAGTCACCCCTTTGGATTTTCTCAGGCAGTAAAGCCGCCTTGCAACAGACACTGCGCATTGCGACCGCCATCAACGCGGCCTACCTGCTTCCGCTCAGGGTCATGCTGGCCTCCCTTACCGAACATCTCAGAGCTTCGTTCCGTCCGGTGCTTTACGTCATCAATCGGGATTTGAATCGCCAGCAGCTGGACAGTTTATCAGCGCTCGTTGAAGTGCACTCGATTGTCCCGGGCCCGGATGCCACGCACGCACTGCCGCGCCAGCAGGGATTTCTTCCCGAAGTAACGTTCCCGCTGCTGCTTTCGGATATTCTCCCGGAATCCTTGGATCGCGTGCTGTTCCTGGATCCGGACCTGCTTATCCTCGATGATCTCGCGACAGTCTGGGAAACCGACCTTGCCGGCCGCGCCATCGCCGCAGTCCGAGATCAGGCAATACCGTTTTGTTCCTCTCCGCGCGGAGTCAAGAATCGGGCATCGCTCGGCATTCCCGATGCCGCCTGGTATTTCAATGCCGGTGTCATGCTCATCGACATCGCCAGCTGGAGGCACCTGGATATCCCGGCTCGCGCGAGCCGATACATCCGGCAGCTCGGCGGCGAAACCGACTTTGTGCACCAGGAAGGCCTCAATGCCGTCCTCTGGGACAACTGGCTGTCGCTCCATCAAAGATGGAACCTCATCGCCAGCCTCACCGGCAGACGTTACGGACGTTACAGGGCCATGGAGTGGGTGCCTCCGGGTATCGTCCACTTCGCTGGGCCATTCAAGCCGTGGCGCTTTCGAATCGGCGGTCCTTTCGCCGCTCCCTACAACGAATTGCTGGCGCGACATAGCGCCGGCGAACCTTCTCAAACCCCTTCATTTGTCGAGAGACTTCTCAGCATCTACGACCGTCATGTGCGGGAATACCTGTACGACTGCGAGCGGGCGCTGTGGAACCGTCGGCTGATATGACACCGAGGATGTCCGTAGTCGTTCCTGCTTTCCTTGGATACGACACTGTCCTGGCAGCTCTCGATTCCTGGGAAGCGCAAACATGTCGCAGCCAGCTGGAGATCATCGTCCTGTGCCCAACAGGGCCGAGCCATCCTTTGCCGCATGGTCAGATACTGGTAGAAACCGGATCTCTCCTTCTCCACGAGGCACGTGCCGCCGGAGTCCGCAAGGCCACTGCCAGCTACGTCATATTTGCCGAAGACCACTGCCTGCCGGACGCCGATTGCGCCGAAGCCATGCTGCACAGACTCGAGGAGGGCTGGGACGCGGTCGGTCCCGCTCTTCGCTCCGGCACTCCACGCGGAGCTGTAACCCAGGGTTCCTTCCTGATCACGTACGCTGAGTGGATGTTGCCGACTCGTGGACCAATCTCCTGCCTCCCCGGTCACAACGCTGCAATGCGAAGGCAGACGATGATTGACATGGGTCCGGAACTGGAAGAGGAACTCCTGGCGCCCGTCTTCCTCATGCGGCGCCTGCGCTCCGAAGGCCGACGGTTTTACATCGAAGATCAAGCTCGAATGCGTCACTTCGACGTCGCCCAGTGGAAGAAGTCCGCTCGTATCTTCTTCATCGTCGGTCAGGGTTGTGGGGCGAGCCGGCTAAGGCACGCCTCCGGCTTCACTCGAGGCATCCATGCAGCAATCGCCCCAGTCACAGCGGCGCGACACTTTGCGCGCGGACTGGTGCACTACCTGCGTGCGGGCCAACGCGCTGGTTTTAGCCTTCAGAGCCTCGTGACTGCCGGGTTTTTCGCATGCGTTTGGGCGTGCGGAGAGTCTGTCGGCGCATGGAAGGGAACTGCGCGCGTAAGCCAGACGCTCTGGATCGGCGAAATAAAACCCGTGTCGAGAGAACAGGTGCAAGAGGAATCGGCCTTGACGGCCTCGATGCTCCCGGCTGCCGCTCCTCCCCCTTAGTCTTTCGGGTTCGTCGATACTCTGACAGCAGAAGTTGCTTCGGCTTGAGTGGGAGCTGGCCCTCAGGCTTTTCCTTTCGCCATCCAGTAGCGCGGACCGGGGCCCTGACGCGATGCGCGATCACCGGGGTTGGAGAGCTGGCATCGCTCCAGCGACAGGCAGCCGCATCCAATGCACCGGGTGAGGCCTTCTCTCAGACGGTCGAGCTCTTCTATGCGTTCGTCTATTCGCGTCGTCCAGGTTTTCGAGAGCCGTGACCAGTCGCGGCCCGTTGGAGCACGGTGCGGCGGGAGCTTGGCAAGCTCGGTTCCGATCTCGTCGAGCGATAGGCCGATTCGCTGCGCAAAGACAATGAAGGCAATGCGCCGCAGCGCCGAGCGGGGGAAGCGCCGTTGTCCCGTGCCCTTCCTCTCGGAGCCTATCAGGCCGCGCTCCTCGTAGAACCGCAAGGCGGACGCGGCAACGCCGCTTCTGCGGGCGACGTCGCCGATGTTGAGGAGCTCCTCCATTTGAGAAAGCTATCCGACCCGGTCCTTGACTTCAAGTTCACTTGAACTTGTAGTTTGAGGGTACTCATCCACGAAGAGGGAGATTCCGATGACAAGCGAATTCGCGAGCGAACGTACCGCACTGATCACCGGGGCATCCCGCGGACTCGGACGAGCCCTCGCCCGCGCACTGGGAGCACGCGGCTGGAACCTGATAATCACCTCTCGCGATGCAGGCGCGCTGCGCGCTGCGCGCGACGAGCTTGCGACACTCACCCACGTCGCTGCGATCCCCGGAGATGTGAGGGATGCTGCTCACCGCAATGAGCTGGCGGTACTCGCCCGGGGACATGGCGGCCTCGACGCTGTGGTGAACAACGCCGGCGCACTCGGCCCAAGCCCGCAGCCCGGCTTGCTCGACTATCCGCTGGACACTCTCGGAGAAGTGTTCGACACGAACGTGATCTCGCCGCTGGGCGTGATTCAGGCAGTTCGCTCGCAGCTCAAGCCACAAGCTCGTGTGATCAACGTTACCAGCGATGCGGCCGTCAATCCCTATGGGGGATGGGGCGGATATGGCTCGAGCAAGGCAGCACTCGAGCAGCTGTCGGCCGTACTTGCCGGGGAGAACCCTGAGCTCAGGGTGTACTGGGTCGATCCGGGCGACATGCGGACGGACATGCATCAGGCGGCCTATCCTGGCGAGGACATTTCCGATCGGCCTCTTCCCGAAGAGCGTGTACCGGGATTCATCGCACTTCTCGAGGGCGAATTTCCGAGCGGCCGTTACGTCGCATCGGCGGTGAGGGCGCCGCATACGATGGGGGCGGATCCCGCGCCAGCTGAAGCAACGACGACGCAGATAGCGCCGATTCAACCGCGCAAAGCAGGACTGGCGGTCGCATGACCGAGCTCATGTCGGGTATCGAGTTCGAACTTCCCGATGTGCTGGCCGCTCACGAGCCACCTGAAGCGCGCGGGCTGACACGCGATCGAGTCAGACTGATGATCTCGCGACTTAGTGAAGACGAGATCACTCACACCTCGTTCTCTCGTCTACCCGAGTTTCTCGCAGTCGGAGATGTTCTCGTCGTCAACGCGAGCGCGACTCTCAATGCAGCGTTCCAATCGGCAAGAGAGGAGCGCGAGGGAAGGCAGAGCAACGTACTGGTTCACCTCTCAGCACCGCTTTCCGCATCGCGATGGGTCATCGAGCTGCGTGCGGATTCGCCCGGAGGGTCGAGTCCGCTCCTGGATGCGGAAGCAGGTGAGAGAATCGCTCTTCCGGCGGGAGCGACCGCAACACTCATCGAGCCGTACTCGCTCCGTTATTCGCCGGTCGGTGGCGTCCGACTGTGGATTGCCGAGCTCTCGCTGCCTGGCGATCACACTAGCTATTCGGCGCAACACGGATCGCCGATCCGGTATTCATACGTCCCGAAGCAATGGCCGTTGTCTTATTACCAGACCGTGTTCGCCGCCGATCCGGGTAGCGCGGAGATGCCCTCGGCGGGCCGGCCCTTCACTCGTGAGATTGTTGACCGTCTGCACGCGAGAGGTGTAGGCGTTGTACCGATCACACTGCACACGGGCGTGTCGAGTCTCGATGCGGAAGAGACACCATACCCGGAGCGGTATCGCGTATCGGCCACCACAGCGCGAACCGTAAACGAGGCGCGCATGGCCGGCGGACGTGTCATTGCCGTCGGCACCACGGTGGTGCGGGCGCTGGAAACAACCGCGTCACCAGATGCCGTGGTCCGCGCGGGCGCGGGATGGACCGACCTCGTCGTGACGCCGGAGCGCGGGCTCTACGCGGTCGACGCACTGCTGACCGGACTGCACGCTCCGAAAGCCTCTCACCTCTCCATGCTGGAAGCGATGGCGGGACAGGATCACCTGTCTCGCGCGTACCGGAGCGCCCTGGAAAACAAGTACCACTGGCACGAATTCGGCGATCTCCACCTGATCCTGCCATAGGTCGATCGTCCGTTGCAGCCACGCTTTCAATCAGCAGAGTCCGCTGGAAGACTGAATCGCTACTGGAGCAGCCTTCTCCGACGGCGGGAATCCAAAGGTGCAGCTGCGCGGATGGCTCAAGCACACATACTG
>JALYOO010000260.1 GCA_030856845.1 Gemmatimonadota bacterium | reverse complement strand
GCGCTGCGGTGGCCGCAAGGCGCGACGCCGCGGTTGCTGAAAATCGGGTCGTTCGTGGGGAGGGACCGGGTGGATTGGAAGGAAGCGCCGACAACGGTATCGGGTCAGCTGCCGCTCGTCAATAACGGTGGTCGATAGTGCCGAAAACGAGGGCTGTAGCGCCTTGCTGGTGACTCTCGCGGCAGGCAACCCGCAACTGAGTGAATTCTGCACGGGGATTGCATAGGCTAAGTTGAACGGATCGCCCGCTTCGAATCCGAATTCAACCAGGAGAATCTCATGTGGTCATCCTCCGTGAGGAACGCCGCGCTTTTCCTAGTGAGCCTTTCGACCGCCTGCACAGGAAGCATGAATCCCGTGACACAATCCTCATCGGTGCCCGCGCCCGCGAACGGGGCTCCTCCAGCGACGACGCCGCCGAGCGGAATGTCCGCCTCCCCGGCTACGACATCGCCGGCCAACCCACTCGTCGCTGCGTGGGTGGGGGCGTACGGTGGAGTGCCTCCCTTCGATCGGGTTCAAATCGCCGACTTCCAACCAGCCCTCGACGCAGCGATGGCGGAAAATCTCGCGGAGGTCGATCGAATCGCCAACGATCCTGCGCCGGCGACGTTCCAGAACACGCTCGAGGCTCTCGAGCGGACAGGCCGGACGTTTGACAGAGTGACGACCGTCTACGGTATCTGGAGCTCGAGCATGAACGACGCCGAGTTTCAGCCGGTAGAGCGGGCAGTGGCTCCGAAGCTGGCTGCGTTCTCCGACCGGATCTTTCAGAACGCGCCGTTGTTCAAGCGAATAGAGGCGGTCTACAACTCTCCCGAAAAGTCACGGCTCACCCCCGAGCAGCAGCGGCTCGCGTGGTTGTACTACACGAACTTCGTGCGTGCAGGAGCAAAACTGGACGCAACCGCCAAAGCCCGCCTTTCCGCAATCAACCAGCGGCTCGCCGGCCTGTTCACGCAGTTCAGCCAGAACGTTCTCTCCGATGAAACCGATCAGTTTCTCGTCATCAGGAGCGAAGCAGAGCTGGCGGGGCTGCCGCAGTCATTGCGCGATGGAGCCGCTGCAGCTGCTACTGCTAAAGGACAACCCGGCGCATGGCTGATCACGAATACGCGCTCGTCGATCGATCCTTTTCTGACCTATTCCACCAACCGTGCGCTTCGGGAAAAAGCCTGGAAGATGTTCGTCAGCCGCGGAGACCTCGGCGGCGCTCACGACAACAACAAGATCATCACGGAGATCCTGGCCCTCCGCGCCGAGCGTGCAAAGCTGCTCGGATTTCCGACGCATGCGCACTGGCGTCTGGAAAACGCGATGGCCAAGAACCCCGAGCGCGCCATGGAGCTGATGGAAGCGGTCTGGAAGCCCGCCGTTGCGCGCGTTCGCGAGGAAGTGGCCGACATGCAGAAGCTGGCCCGGAGCGAGAGTGCAAACATCACCATCGAGCCGTGGGACTATCGCTATTACGCGGAGAAGGTTCGGAAGTCCCGGTACGACCTCGATCAAAATCAGGTCAAGCCCTATCTGCAGCTCGAGAAGCTGCGCGAGGGAATGTTCTGGGTCGCTGGCGAGCTGTTCGGGTTCGCGTTCACTCCAGTAACGAACGTTCCCGTCTATCACCCGGACGTGCGTGTGTGGGAGGTGAAGGACAGGAGCTCAGGCCGTCATATCGGCGTGTGGTACTTCGATCCGTACGCGCGCCCCGGAAAGCGATCTGGCGCGTGGATGAATGCCTATCGGAGTCAGGAGAAATTCGATCGCCAGGTGACCACGATCGTATCGAACAATTCGAACTTCGTGAAGGGCAAAGCCGGCGAGCCGGTTCTCATTTCATGGGACGACGCGACCACTCTTTTTCACGAGTTCGGCCACGCTCTCCATGGGTTGTCCTCGAACGTGAACTATCCGGCGCTGAGCGGAACGAATGTCGCCCGCGACTACGTCGAGTTCCCCTCTCAGCTGCTCGAGCATTGGGTGGCAACTCCCCAGGTGCTTCAGAAGTTCGCGCTTCATTATCAGACCGGGCAGCCGATACCGCAGTCACTCGTGGACCGCATTCAGCGCGCTTCAACCTTCAACCAGGGGTTCGCCACGGTCGAATATCTGGCGAGCGCGCTGGTCGACATGAAGATGCATCTGGCGGGTGACAAGCCTATCGACCCCGACGTTTTCGAACGCGAAACACTGGCGCAGCTCGGCATGCCGAAGGAAATCGTGATGCGGCACCGCACGCCCCAGTTCCTGCATGTCTTCTCGAGCGACGGTTATTCGGCGGGTTACTACAGTTATCTGTGGTCCGACGTGATCACCGCCGATGCGGCGCAGGCGTTTCTCGATGGGGGCGGGTTGTACGATCCAGCGGTAGCGAAGCGCTTGCGCGAGAACGTTTTCGCGATAGGGAACACAGTGGATCCGCTCGACGCGTATAAGGCATTCAGGGGCCGTGATCCGCAGATCGAAGGGCTGCTTAGAAAACGAGGGTTCCTTACGGCGCCACCGAAGTAGTCATCGCCCAGCTTCAGCGAGCCGGTATCTGCACGCTTGGAAGCCTATGAGGAATGGCTGTGGCGGTGTTACCCGAGCCTGGCCACCGCTCGCCCGTTAACTCCACCTCGAGTATTTCTCCGGGGGCGGTGGTGAAACGGGCGAGCGGCATCGTGGCTTCAGTGGAAGAGCGCTTCATTTCGCGATCTTCTTTACTCTGGACGTTGAAGTAGAAAGCGTGCAGGTGTCTCGGATGCGGTGTGGTCGATCCGTCGATCAGCCTCCAGTGAACAGTGTCTCCGACAGCATGACTCAATAGATCGGAGTGCGGCCAGACCCGGCCGTTCAGCGCGAACACCTCCTTCGACTGGGCCAGCGGTAGCCCTGACGGAGGTTGGCGGAGAGTCATCACGACGACGCGTTCATCGGCGCTCGCAGTTTTGCCGGGAGCGTCCACGATGAACGCCCCAACCAGTTGCGAGTCGAACCTTCGGTCCGCGGACTCAACACCGACCGAAGTACTACCTCGATAGTAGTGGGTTCCCGGAGTGGTTGCGCGAAAGCGGATGACAAGCGCTTCGCCGGGGGGAATCACGAACGTTTCAAGCGACGGGACACCGTGGTCCTGAATGCCTCGCAGTAACATCGCTTCGGGCAGCGAGTTGCGTACCAGCGCGTTGACTTTCGTTCCGACGGGAACGCGAAGCAGGGGCGCTGGAACCAGTGGAGCGGCGTTCCCTGCCCGGAACACGTAGGCACGTACTCCCGGCCTATCTCGGCCTTCCGGGTACCACCGCGCCTCGACGGCCTCGAGCTCCAGACTCAGCACTCCGTTGACCAGATATCCCGAGGGAACGCGATTGTCGTTCGCCTGCGCCGCCCTGACCGGTGCTTTCCTCCTGGCGGGCGAAAGGCGAAAGGTACCATCGGCGCCAGCTGCATCCTCTCCGGGTGCAACCCGTACAGCCTCATGTCTCTCGCCGGCCCTGATAATCGGGATAGATGCCAAACCCAGGTTGATCGCGATCGCCGCCAGTACGCTCTTTGCGGGGAGCAACCTCCGCATTACGGTCCTCCCGTCTCCGAGCGCAGCTGCTCAGCCTTCCACACCATCGACTTGTAGATCCGGGTACGCCCGCTCGGATGATCGTAGAAGATCATCTCCTCGATCGGCCCCGGCTCCATCTTTCTATATTCGGACAGTCTCAATGCGGCGCGAGCGAACCCATCGGGCTCGCGTGCGACATTCAGGCCGAACATGTCGGCTTCCGCCTCGTTCGTCCTCGTGATGCTG
>JALYOO010000189.1 GCA_030856845.1 Gemmatimonadota bacterium | reverse complement strand
TCGATCGAGGCACATCTGTTTGAGGCCGATGGTGATTTCTATGGAAAACACGTTCGCGTGGAGTTCATCTCGTTTCTGCGAGATACGCGAAAATTCGGAAGCGTTGAAGAGCTCGTGGCGCAGCTTCGTAAGGACAGGGAGCACGCCCTGCGCGCGTTGACTCCATTCGGCGTTCCCGATAACCTTAAAGGCTCTACGAGAACGGCAACTCCAACCTCTTCAGTCGCATGAATCTGAAGTATCGGATACTGATAATTGCGGGCCTCATTCTGGCATCCGTCTGGGCTCTTTTTCCGCGTGAAGTGAAGGAGCGGGTAAAGCGGCCGAGCGGATTCGTTTACGACACCGTCCGTCGTGTGCCGCTGAAGCGCGGGCTCGATCTCGAGGGCGGCATGCACCTGGCGCTCGAGATTGACGAATCAAAGGGTGCGGTTCCCCAGAAAGCCGAAGCGCTCGACCGTGCGCTGAAGGTCGTGAGAACTCGCATCGACCAGTTCGGTGTCGCGGAGCCGGTGGTGCAGAAATCAGGCACTGACCGCATCATCGTCGAGCTTCCGGGAATCGACGATCCCCAGCGGGCGCAGGAGGTCGTACAGAAGTCCGCCTTCCTTCAGTTTCAGATCACCGATGAGACGCAGGCTTTGGAGAAGGCCTTGCCTCGCATCGATGGTGTTCTCAAGCAGCGTCTCCCTTCTGCCGCGACGCCCTCCACAAGTGGTACGCAGGTCGCAACGACTGACGGGGATACCGCTGCCGGCGCTGGTCTCCAGTCACTCTTCACCAAGGATACCGCGAAGACTTCGCCTGACTCGGCGAAGCGCGACTCCGCGAAGACCGACTCAGCAAAAAGCGATACTGCCACCGCCGTTCCCGCAGTCCCGACAGCTGGACAATTCTCGAAGCTCATCCAGCAGGGAGGTATTCCCGGCGAGTACTACGTTGCAGAAACTGACATCCCGCTGATCGAGACATATCTCGCGTCACCGGATGTTCAGGGAGTGTTGCCGCCGGGGAAGGTCATCCGCTTCGGCAGCGACACGATGTCGCTCGCCAACAACACCTATCGCGCGCTCTACGTTCTGGATGCACGGCCTATCATCACGGGCGAGTTTCTCACCGACGCAAAGCCGAATACCGATCCGACCGAAGGGACGATCGTCGAGTTTCAGTTCAACAACGAAGGTGGAAGGAAGTTCCGCAACGAGACGTCGAAGCACATCAAGGACTTCATGGCGATCGTCCTCGACGACCGTGTCATGGGGCGTCCGCCGGTGATTCAGAGCGCGATTGGAAGTCGTGGGCAGATAACGATGGGCTCGGGGAGAGATCTTCAGGCTGCGTCCGACCTCGCGCTTGTGCTGCGCGCGGGCTCGCTGCCCGCACCCCTCAAGATTGTCGAAGTCCGGCAGATAGGTGCGAGCCTCGGCAAGGATTCCATCGAGAGCGGCATCCGCGCCGGCCTTGTTGCGGTCGGTATGCTGGTGCTGATCATTCTCGTCTACTACAAGTTCTCCGGTGTCCTGGCGATCACAGGTCTCATTCTGTATGTGCTGTTCACGCTGGGCATGCTTGCCGGCTTCGATGCGGTTCTCACACTTCCCGGCATCGCGGGGTTCGTGCTTTCGCTTGGCGTGGCGGTTGACGCCAACGTGCTGATATTCGAGCGCATACGCGAGGAGCTGGATCGGGGCAAGACCGTCCGCCTCGCCATCGACGAGGGCTTCGGCCACGCGATGAGCGCGATTGTCGACTCCAACGTGACAGCTGCTCTCACTGCGGTGGTTCTCTACCAGTTCGGCACGGGGCCGGTGCGCGGATTCGCCGTGACTCTTCTCGCCGGAATCATCGCTTCAATGATCAGCTCCATCTTCGTTGTGCGCACATTCTACATGGTGTGGCTCAACCGTTCCCAATCCGTCCAGACACTGAGCATCTGATGCTGAGAATATTTCACAACACGAGCTACAACTTCATCAGATGGTGGAAGTGGGCGGTGGGGCTGACCATTGCCTTTCTTCTCATCGGGCTCCTTTCGTACACGCAGGCGCCGCTCAACAGAAGCATCGAGTTCACCGGCGGTACGCTCGTGCAGACGGAATTCCGTCAGCCGCTCGACGTGGCGAATCTGAGAGCGAAATTGAACGCGGCCGGAGTGACCGGGGCCGAGATTCAGCAGTTCGGATCGCCACGTGAATTCACCATTCGCGCGCAGGAGCCCCGGCTGGTGGCCGCTCAAGCGAGCGGGGCGGGAACCGTAGCCCGTCAGATCGAGCGGGTTCTCACTTCGACATATGGCGCCGGCAACGTGCGGATCATTCGGACGGAAGGGGTCGGGCCCCGCGTGGGAGACGAGCTGAGAACCGGAGCTCTCATCGCCATGGTGCTGTCGTTCATTATCACCCTGATCTACCTCGCGATTCGATTCGAATGGCGCTTCGGTGCAGCCGCGGTTATCGCCACCGCGCACGACTTCATCGCAACGCTGGTGTTCCTCAAGCTGATGAATCTCGAGGTCTCGCTAATGGTCGTTGCGGGATTGCTGACGGTGATCGGGTATTCAATGAACGACACGGTCATCATCTTCGACCGCGTGCGCGAGAACCTGCACAAGAATCGCGCTGAATCGCTTTATGACACGCTCAACAGATCCATCAACGAGACTTTGCCTCGGTCCATCATTACTCACGCGCTCTCACTGTCGTCGGTCATTGCGCTGCTGGTCCTGGGGGGAGAGGTCATCAGGCCGTTCGCGTGGGTGATGGCGTTCGGCATCTTCACCGGAACGTTCAGCTCGATGTACGTCGCCGCCCCAATCCTCATCTGGATCGAGCGCAAATGGCCTCGGAAGACTTCGGTGTCGCGCCGTTCGCCGACAGTCACGCGCACCTCGCAGACGCGGCGTTCGCCGGTGACCGCGACGACGTAGTCGAGCGCGCCCGTGCAGCGGGCGCATCAGCGGTTATCACTATCGGCTCAGGCAGCGGCACCGGTGACGTGCTGGCCGCTGCGCGTGAATCGGCGGTCGTAGCGTCGCGACACGGCGGCTTCGTCAGTTTCACCGCAGGCATTCATCCCCATGATGCGGCTGGATTTGACCGTCACGTGCATGTTCGGGAGCTGGGAGACATTGCAGCGACCGGCGCGGTGGCAATCGGCGAATGCGGCCTCGACTACCACTACGACAACTCACCTCGCATCGAGCAGCAGCGGGCTTTCGAAGCGCAGATCGAGCTGGCGGCGACACTGAAACTCCCGCTTGTAGTCCATACGCGGGACGCAGAAACCGACACGAGGAATTTCATCTCCGTCGCCGAGAAGGCGGGAGCGATCGGGGTGTTGCACTGCTACACAGGCTCGCACGGGCTCGCGGAGCACGCTATTCGCTCAGGGTGGTACGTGTCCTTCAGCGGAATCGTCACTTTCAGAAAATGGAGTGACGACGACCTCATCCGGCTCGTGCCGAGAGACCGGATTCTCGCCGAGTCGGATGCTCCCTACCTGGCTCCCGTTCCCAATCGCGGGAAGCGCAACGAACCGGCGTGGGTGCGCTTCACCGTTGCAAAGCTGGCCGCGACCAGTGCGATTTCGGCGGAGGAGATGGGTCGCGTCGTGATCGACAATACACGCCGGCTCTTCAGTCTGGCGTGACACACTCCGGTTGGGATAACATTGCCGGGCATTCAACCACCAGCGAGGCACGACAGTGCAGCACGTGAAAACCGACAAGGCGCCGGCCGCAATCGGCCCGTATTCACAGGGAATCATTGCGAAGGGTTTCTTGTTTTCAGCCGGTCAGATCGCTCTCGATCCATCGACTGGGCAGATGGTCGACGGCGACATATCGCGGCAGACCGAGCGGGTGATGGAAAACCTGCAGGCTGTGCTGGAGGCGGCCGGCCTCGACTGGAACGACGTCGTGAAGACGACCGTGTACCTGCATGACATGGCGCACTTTCCGGTGGTGAACGAGATCTACGGCCGTTGGATTGCCGACGCACGGCCCGCGCGATCGACGGTGCAGGTAGCTGCATTACCCCGGGGCGGGCTCGTCGAGATCGACTTCGTCGCAGCGATTCGAGAAGGAAGCTGAACGAGATGGCGGATACCGGCGGCACATCGCGAACTCGTGAAGAGCTGTTCAGGCTCACTGCGTTTGCGAGATGCGCCGGTTGAGCTTCCAAAATGGGTCCGGGTGACCTGTCCGTTGCTCTTGCCCCGCTCCCCTCGGCGAGCGAACCGCGACTTCTGGTCGGTCGCGAAACGTTCGACGACGCCGGCGTCTATCTCCTGTCCGACGACATTGCACTTGTCCAGACCGTTGATTTTTTCGCGCCGATCGTTGACGACGCCTACGATTTCGGTCAGATAGCTGCAGCGAACGCTCTATCCGATGTCTACGCGATGGGCGGACAACCGCTCACCGCTCTCAACATCGTTGCCTTCCCGACTGGCGAGCTGCCTCTGTCAGTGCTGACCGACATTCTGCGTGGCGGTCAGGACAAGGTCCACGAGGCGGGAGCCCACATCGTTGGCGGACATTCGATCATCGACTCCGAGCTGAAGTACGGCCTGGCAGTCACCGGTCGCGCGCATCCTGCGTTTCTGCTCACCAACGCCGCGGCTGTTGCGGGCGACCGGCTCGTACTCACCAAGCCAATCGGCAACGGCATACTGGCGACGGCGGCGAAGCTTGCGTCAGCTGGTGACGAGCGCTTCTCCCATATTGTTTCGCCTGATGTGGTGTCGGCGATGATCGAAGGAATGAAGTCTCTGAATGGAGCCGCCAGCCGGGCGGCGCTGGCTGTTGGCTGCAAGTGCGCGACTGACATCACAGGGTTCGGGCTTCTCGGTCATGCATCTCATATCGCCCGCGCCAGCAACGTCACGCTCCGCATTCATTCTTCGGCCGTGCCGTTGCTCCAGGGCACCGTCGAAGCATTCGCTGCGGGAGCGGCGAGCGATGGAATCACACGCAACGCCGAGTATCTGAAGGACAAGGTTCGGTGGGAATCAGTCGACGAATCGTGGCGCGCAATTCTTTGCGATCCACAGACGTCCGGTGGTCTTCTCGTTTCAGTGCCTCCATCCGTGCTGCCGCAGTATCTTTCGCGGGTTGCCGGCTCGACGGAGATCGGTGAGGTACTCGAACGAGACGATATTGCGATCATGGTCGACTAAAAACGGGGGTGGATGGGGCCTGGTGGCTTCCCCAGTCTTCAAAACTGGTGTGACCCGACCGAGTCGGGCC
>JALYOO010000188.1 GCA_030856845.1 Gemmatimonadota bacterium | reverse complement strand
AGGTCCTGCCGGTGTCGCTTGAGGTCGATTATCGGATAGCCCACCAGCTGGCCAGGTCCGTGAAATGTCACGTCGCCTCCCCGCTCGACCTCGAACAGCCGCACACCTCTTTCGGCCAGCATTTGCTCGCTGGCCATCAGGTTCTGCTGCTTCGACCTGCGGCCCAACGTGACGACCGGAGGATGTTCGACGAGGAATAAAACGTCTTGCGGGACCACACCGCTGATCCTGTTGCGTGCCGCATTTCGCTGAAGCTCAAGCGCGGCTTCGTAGTCCATACGGCCGAGGTCGACAACCCACAGCTCGCGTCGCTCCGCTGTGGTCACGACGGACAGCTCAGGCGTGAATCACCCTGCCCAGCGAATCGAGACACGCCTCGGCGACCGCTTCCGACAGCGTCGGATGTGCGTGTATCGCGAGGTCGATCTCCTCCACCGTGAACTCGTTCTCTCGCGCCACCGCGATCTCGTGCAGGAGCTCCGTCGCATGCGACCCGATGATATGCGCTCCCAGAATCTCACCGTACTTCGCGTCGCGAATGATCTTGACGAATCCTTCCGTTTCTCCCGATGTCCGCGCGCGGCCGTTGGCAGAGAACGGAAACTTGCCGACTTTGTAGTCGAGCTTCTTGTCCTTGCATTGCTGCTCGGTGAACCCGATGGACGCGACTTCGGGGTGACAGTAGGTGGCGTTCGGAATGTTGCCGTAATTCACCGGATGGACGTGCTCAGTGCCCGCGAGGAACTCGGCAAGCACGACGCCTTCGCGTGAGCCCTTGTGCGCCAGCATCGGCGGGCCGGCGACATCACCGATGGCGTAGATCCCCTTCGCGGTTGTCTCCATTCTCTCATTGATCTTCACGAAGCCGCGGTCAGTGAGCTGCACGCCGGCTTCCTTGAGCCCGATGTCTTCGACATTCGGTGCGCGGCCCGCAGCCACGAGCACCCGCTCGACCTCTAGAGTTCGCGATTTGCCGCCGACATCCAGCGACATGGACACCGAAGATTCACCCACCTTCACGTTGCCGATCTTTGCGCCGGCGACCACGTCGATCTTCCGCTTCTTGAAAGCCTTCGCCAGCTCGGCGGAGCACTCGGCGTCTTCCAGCGGGAGAATCGTCGGGGCGACGTCGATCAGCGTCACCTGCGTTCCGAACGCGTTGAACACGTCGGCGAACTCACATCCCACAGCTCCCGCGCCGACTATCGCCATTGTCTTCGGCGCTTTCTCGAGGACGAGCACTTCGTCCGACGAAAGGACGTTCTTCCTGTTCAGCTCGAGACCAGCCTGGGGAAGACCCTTCACGCGCGAGCCCGTCGAAATGACGACGGCTTTCTTCGCCTCGTGCTTGTCTTCCTTGCCCTCAGCTGTCTTGACGGTGACACCGTTCTTTCCGGCAAGCTGCGCCGTGCCTTTGACATGGGTGATCTTGTGCTTCTTGAACAGAAATTCGACGCCCTTCGAATTCTGGGTGCTCACCGCGCGGGAGCGCTTCATCGCCACGCCGTAGTCGTACTTTGTCTCGCCCACGGTAATTCCGAACTCCGCCGCCTTCCGCACCTTGTTCGCTAGCGACGCTGATTCGAGCAGCGCCTTAGCGGGTATGCATCCCCACAGGACGCAGGTGCCGCCGAGGGCCTCGCGCTCCACGACCGCGACCGACATTCCCAATTGCGCGGCGCGGATCGCGCCGACATAACCGGCGGGTCCGCCACCGATGAAGATCACGTCGAAAGATGCCATATCGTTTTTTCCGGGCAGTGTTAGAGCAGCAGCAGAAGCGGATTCTCGAAGTAGCGCCTGACGGTCTGGAGAAATTTCGCGCCTGTCGCCCCATCGATTACGCGGTGATCGCAGCTCATTGTGACGCGCATTCTCGCGCGCGCGAGTATCTCGCCATCGATCACGACCGCTTTCTCTTCCACCGCGCCGACGGCGAGGATGCCGGCCTCCGGCGGATTGATGATCGCGGTGAAATGCTCGATCCCGAACATGCCGAGGTTGGAAACCGAGAACGTGGCGCCCGTGTACTGCTCCGGAGTCAGCTTTCGCTGGCGTGCTCGCTCAGCCAGCTGCTTCGCTTCGCCGGAGATTTCGCCGAGTGATTTTGTGTGGGTATCGAAGATCACAGGCGTGATGAGCCCCTCCTCGACGGCCACGGCCATCGCCACATGCACACGATTGAAGTGCCGAACGCGGTCGCCCATCCAGTGGGCGTTTACTTCGGGATGTTCGAAGAGGGCGCTGGCAACGGCTTTGATCACGATGTCATTGAAGCTGACTTTGTAATCATCGCCAAGTTCCTTGAGTTGCCCGCGGATCTCGGCGGCCCGGGTCGCGTCGAATTCCGCGGTAAGATAGAAAGTCGGCACCGGCCCGATCGATTCCACCAGCCGTCGCGCGATGGTCTTTCGGATCTGGGTTAGCGGCACGTCCTGGAAGTCACCTTCGTGCGAGATGATGCGCGGCGCCGCTGCTGCGGCGGGTTTTGCGGCATCATCCGGCGCGGAGGCCGCGGTTTCCACGTCGCGCTTGATGATCCGGCCTCCCGGTCCCGATCCGCGCACTTGGGAGATGTCCACTCCGCGTTCCGATGCAAGCCTGCGCGCGAGAGGCGAGGAGCGCGGCCTCCCACCGTTGACAGCGTTCGCCGAGCCGGAAGGGGCGCGCGTGCCCGCTGCCGTCGGTCCGCTTCCTGGCTGGCCCGTTGATGCAGCGGTCGCCGCCTTCACGGTCGTGCGAGCTATCACCGGCGACGATTCACTGGCGCTGCCAGCCGACGACTTCTCCTGCGCCGGCGTGGATGCCTCTCCCTGCGATTGCTCCGCGTCGTCTGGAACTGCCGTTGCTCCCGCATCGCCGGTGGTCTTCGCAACGGCTTCGTTGGCGGCCGGCACTGCCGTATCACCGCTGGCCCCAGTCGAGGGCTTCGCACTTCCGGGGGCGGTCGCATTGGCCTGGGCCGTTGCGTCCACCGTGCTCTTCGCTTCCTCTTGCGTCTCTGCGGACTCTGCTCCCGCTGAGGTCTCCACGCCCTTCCCCAGAAGGGCGTCGATGTTTTCTTCTGACCCAGCGATCACCGCCAGCAGCGTACCGACGGGTGAGGAATCACCCTCGTTTCCGATTCTCTTTCGTACTATCCCATCGCCACGGGCAACCAGCTCCATGATCGCCTTGTCTGTTTCAACTTCGGCAAGCACGTCTCCAGTTTTGACAGCATCGCCCTCGTTCTTCAGCCATTTGACAAGACGCCCTTCCTCCATCGTCGGCGATAGCGCTTCCATCACTACTTTGGTTGCCATTGGCTTCAGTCGAGGTACATGACTTTCTTCACCGCAGCGATCGCTTTGGCGGCATCGGGCTTCGCCGCCTTCTCCAGCACCTTCGAGTAAGGCATGGGCACGTCGGCTTGATGAACGCGAATTACGGGAGCGTCGAGGTCGTCGAAGCACTCACGCTGAATGAAGTCCACAACCTGCGCACCAACCCCGCACATCTCCCAACCTTCCTCGAGTACGACCGCGCGATTCGTTTTCTGAACGGAGACGCTGATCGCTTCGACGTCCATCGGC
>JALYOO010000119.1 GCA_030856845.1 Gemmatimonadota bacterium | reverse complement strand
GTCGTACGCAGTCTCCGGCCTCAGAGATTGCGACGCGCCGCGGTCTGTGACCTGACCTGCCCGCGCTTCGCGCTCGTCGCTCGTCTCCGGCTCGACGTCAGCCACAGGATGCGGACATTCGCTTCATGGTTCCAACCCTCTGGCTTGAGGAGCTGAGCAAAGACCGCCGGATGAGGCCGGACCGCTGTGGGGGGACAACAGGACCGCTAATGTAGTGCTCGCAATCGCGTTCGCAAAGGAAAATCGCAATTCCTTCTCAGCGAGATGCCGTTTTCTTATCAGGGGGACGTGCGGACCGACGGCTGGCCCCGTCAAAAGGCTGGGCTGAAGACGGCCTGTGGAGCGCAGGCGCCGGACACGGCCAGTGCAGTCGTGGCCGCCTTAGAGAAGCGTTCTTGTCCACCCCCCATCGACAGCTATCGAGCTCCCAGTGATGTAGCTGGCGCGATCGGATGCGAGGAACGCTACGAGAGCCGCGAGCTCCTCGGGTTTGCCGAGCCGCCGCATCGGAATTTCGGACTCCCATCGCATCCGGGCTGCTTCCGCCGATGTGCCCTCACGCGCCGCGGCAGCGGCGGCCAGCTCCTCCACTCTCTCCGTCTGCGTGTATCCGGGAAGAACGTTGTTGACGGTGACCCCGAACGGTGCGACTTCATTCGCCAGCGTCCGCGCAAAGCCCGTGACTGCGGACCGTACGCTGTTCGACAGCATCAAGCCGGCTACCGGCTGCTTCACGGCGATCGACGTGACGTTTATCACGCGTCCCCATTTTCGCTCTTTCATTCCGGGAACGAGTGCAGCGCACAACCTGACCACGCTCATGAGCGTGAGCTGCACCGCGGCATCCCACATTTCCGGTGTGAGATTCTCGAAAGTGGCGCTGGGCGGACCACCGGCGTTCGTCACGAGGACGTCCACCTTTCCGAAATGGTCGAGTCCGGCGCGAACGGCGTTTTCAACGTCCACCGGTCGCGACACATCGGCCGTGACGGCGAGAACTTCGGCACCGCTCGAAGACGCGATTGAATCCCGCGCGGCGAGCAGTTGTGTCTCGCCTCGCGAACAAATCACCAGCGATGCATTCTCGTCGGCGAGCGCCTGCGCGATAGCGCGGCCGAGGCCTTTGCTGGCACCCGCTACAAACGCAACCTTGCCTGACAGCCCGAGATTCACCCTTACTTCCGTAGATAGCTGTCGGTGCCCTTCAACCAGTCTTCGCGGGGCGGACTGAAGATGTCGACATCAAGTGCGTCTTCCAGCGCCTCGGCTTTGTGGGGCAGATTCGACGGAATGTGCAGCACTTCACCTGCGCGCAAAACGAGCTCCTCGTTCTGGTCTTTCCCGAGCCAGAAGCGAAGTGAACCTTCAAGAAGGTAGGTAAGCTGCTCATTCACGTGAGAGTGCTTGGGCACGATACAGCCTTTCTTCAGATATACATGAGCGAGCATCATCCGGTCGCCGGTGATCAGGCGTCTCGAGAGCAGATCGTTCACCTGCTCGAGGGGGACTTCATTCCACCGATAGTGCGTCGCTTTAGCGGACTGCTCTGATTCTGTCACGGATTCCTGGCGTGAGTTGGTAGATGCGAAAGATGCAGGTGCCGGAAGTGCAGAGGCAACGCAGCCATCGGGCGGGATCACACATACAAAAAGGGCGGACCGTCAGGCCCGCCCTTTCTGACTGCTCAGCGTCCGATACTACTGTCCCGCACCGAGCGAGGTGTTGGTTACAGCGCGGTAGCTGTTGAGTCTTCCAGCACCGAACGTCTCGTCGTAACCGGCGACGCCGATGTCATCCGCCGTGTCCAGTAAGCGGGCACGAAGGGCAGCCCCGCGCAAACCGGTTTTTGATGCGACGACACCTGCTGTTCCCGTAACCTGCGGAGCCGCCATCGAGGTTCCCTGGAGCCAGTCATAACCTCCCCCGACGTAAGCGCTGTAGATACAGCCTTCCGGGGTGGTGTTGGAATAGCATTCGCCCCCGGGGGCGGAGATATCGAGGCCCGGGCCGTATTGCGAGTAGCTCGTCTTGGCGTCGCGCCAGTTGGTCGCTGCCACCGAGATCGAATTGACGTCGCAGGCCGGGCATGACACGGTGCCATTGCCGCCATTGCCGGCCGACGCTATCACGAGCACACCCTTCCCTGTCGCGTAGGCAATCGCGTCACGTTCACCCGACGACAGTGTTGGCCCGCCGAGGCTCAGATTCATTGCGACCATGCCCGGATAGTCCGCTGCCGCCCTGATCGCATTGACGATCGCCGACGTGGGGCATCCGAAAAGGCCGCAGACCTTCTGAACGAATACCTGGACGTTGCTTCCCGCGCCGGAGACGCCGGCCACTCCGACGGTGCGTCCCGCCATGGTACCGGTGGTGTGGGTTCCGTGACCGTCGCGGTCGTTCGGCTTGGCTGTTGACTTCCTCGCTGTCCAGTCTCTACCCGCGATCAGCTGGCCCGTGTTGAACTCTGTATGGGCGAAGTCGACCCCCGTGTCGAGGCTGCTTACGACGACCGCGCTACCGCCTGCGCCGTAGCTATTGACGTTGTCCTCGTCAGCATCGGCGATCGAGGTGTACTGCGTGCCGATGTACCCCGTGCCGCCGCTCGTATAGCTCATGCGAAGACCGCCGGGATTGAAAAAAGCCCACAGCTTGGGATCAACGACGGTTGGCTGGCGGAGATAGTTGGGCTCCGACCACTCGACGTCACCAGCGTCCTCCAGCTTCGTCGCGTCGGCGCGCTCTTCGCCCGCGTTGCCTTTCAGAACGAAGAACTCGTCCTTGTAACCGCGCTCCTGTAAGATCAGGCCGTGCTTGCGGCTGACTTCGTCTATGTCTTTCCCTGCCTTCAGCTTCACCAGGATCTCGCCTTCGACCACTTCGTCACCGCCGGCTGGCGCGATACCCCGGGCCATGGAGATGTCCCGCGGGGGAGCTGGATCAGAGCCTGGCGATACCGGTGCGTCGGAGCATGCGACGAGCGAGGCTGCGACGAATGCCGCGAGTCTCGCTGACTTTGAACGATACATCTGCCTACCTCCTGGTTAAGTCATCTGCGACGAGCCAACCGGCACGGCGCATCTTGCACGCCGTGTCGCGCTCGAGTCGCGCCGGCGAAAAAGACAACCTTTGTGGAGCGGGGATGTGTCGTCGCCGGCCAGGAAGGCAGGTCGGCGCCGCAAGCAAGCTACAAATGTTTAGAGGCCAGGCACAGGGCGAGGCGGGAATGGCGCCGCCAGCCTAGGAAAAATAGCACGTTCGGGCTCCGGCACAATGCCGGCCGGAGCCCGAAGCGAATCGCTACTTGATGCTGAAGTCCTTGGTCCCGGCAGACATTCCGTCCAGCATAACCTCAAGCTTGTAGTTGCCCTTAGGCCAGGCACTGGATTTCTGGAGATGGAACTCGTGTCTCGCCTCTCCACCGGTGGGGGAAACTGTCTGGGACGACTCGCTCACCGTCTGGCCGCTCTGGAAAGTCCACTTGGCGTCGAGCTTGGTGCCGCTCGAGGCGCCGTCGGTCTTCACGACCGCGTAGATGGTATCGCGCACCCCAAAGCTGTCCGTCTCGTCGCCCAGAGTCTTGTCGGACTTCAGGCCCTTGCCGATCTCTATCTCGCTGACGCGAAGGGCGGCAGCAGCGGGTGGCATGGTCTCGACGCCCGTCGTTGAAGCGCCGGGATCCATCTGGCTCGAATCATCCTTCTTGCTGCATGCCAGCGCCGCAACCGCCAGCGCCAGAGTGAAAGCGCGGCCGCCCGCGCGCGTTATGCTGTACATGAGTTCTCCTTGGATTCGGTCAGGTGCCGGGGATGGTGAATTCCTGACCCGGATGGATCAGATCAGGATCGTTGATCTTGTCGCGATTGGCCTCGTAGATCCGGTGCCACTCGCCGGCGTCTCCGTACAGCTTCTTCGCGATCTTGCTCAGTGAATCACCGCTCTTCACAGTGTACGTCTGGGCGGCGGTCGAATCAGCCGTGGATGAAGCGCCGCTCGTCACATCCGAAAAGTCCGCCGGAGCCCCGCCGGTCCTCGCAGTCGAGCTTGTATCGGATGAAACATCCGAAAAATCTCCACTCCCCTTGTTCGCATTCTTGCCGGGATCGTTGCCGAACATTCCGCCCGGTTTGTTGTCGAAGATTCCCATTGCCGCCTCCATGAGTGGCACTTTGCGACTGCATGTCGCACCCGGAATCAAAGCAGGTTGCGTACCAGTCAGTCCGGCCAGAGTGACGATTCCAGCTTCTGCTTCACAGCGGGCCATTCAGTGTCCAGTATGCTGAAGCAGATGGAATCGCGGAAACGACCTCCATAGGCAAGCATGTGCTTGCGAAATACCCCCTCTTCCGTCGCGCCGAGACGCCGCATTGCCTCTCGCGATTTGGAATTGAGGACGTCGGTCTTGAGCTCCACCCGCACGCAGTCCCATACCTCGAACGCCTGCCTCAGCATCAGGTACTTCGCTTCCGAGTTCACGTACGACCGCTGAAACTCCGGCGTAATCCAGGTCCACCCGATCTCGACGCGACGATTGAACGGGTCGATGTTGCCGAAGCGAGTGCTGCCGACGATGCGGGACGACGCCTTGTCGACCGTCACGAACGGCATCGCAACGCCTTGCGCTGCCTCGGCCATCGCGGCTTCCATGTATTCGCGCATCGATTCCCGCGTAGTTGCTCGAGTGCGCGTCCACTTCCAAAGGTCGTCGAAGGCGCCCGCCGCCGACAACTCATCCAGATGGTCGAGCGACATCGGATCGAGGCGCACCCGGGTGCCATCCAGCGTAAGTGGAGACAGATCCATCAGGCCACACCG
>JALYOO010000074.1 GCA_030856845.1 Gemmatimonadota bacterium | reverse complement strand
ATGATCGGAGCATGCCGCTCTACCGAGAGCACGCCCGAGCTTCCGGAATCGAAGGTGATCGCTTCCGCAGGCCGGCCAATAAACCCCGACGTCTCCCCGGATGGAAAGCGCATTGCCTGGGCGGCAGCAACTGGTTCGAAGGTTGTCATCTTCACCGCGAACACCGATGGCAGCAATGCCGTCCAGCTGACTCACGGAGAGTTTGAATTCGGCCCCATCTGGTCGCCGGACGGCAAGTTCATCGCCTTCACCGGCGGCAATGATGACATTTTCGTAGTTCCCAGTGGCGGAGGCGAAACGCGACGGCTGACATCCACTCCGGCCCAGGATCTGGTGCGTGAATGGCTTCCCGATGGAAGTGGTGTGATCTTCTATCGATCCGGTGCCGGGCCAGTTCGCACATTTGTCGCCAAGCTCGACGGCTCGCCGCCGACGCCCCTGGTGCCTGCGGCAGACGGGGATCAATGGGTCACCGTCTCTCCAAACGGGAAGCTGGCTGCGTTCGACCTGCACCACGGAAGCGCGTCCACCATCTGGGTGCAGTCGCTGGACGGTGGTCCTGCGCGACAGCTGACAACGGAGGGTCTGGAGAACGCGCTTCCTACCCAGAACATGTGGTCGCCCGACAGCAAGCAGGTTCTCTTTACGTCGCGACGAACCGGAACCTGGGACATCTGGGCCGCCAATGTCGAGACTGGCCAGTTGACTCAGATTACCAGCGATCTGCGGAATGACATGCAGTATCGCTGGTCTCCAGACGGCCGGTGGGTCGCGTTCAGCTCCGACCGCGGCGGACAAACTGACGTCTGGATAGCTCCGTCAACCGGCGGTCCGGCCATCCGCGTCACGAACGACCCAGCCATTGAATCGTGGATCGTGTGGTCGCGCGACGGTCAAACGCTGTTCTTCCAGGCGCAGAATGCAGCGGCAGGGCTCGACATTCTTTCGCTCGAGACAGGAATGCGCCGCAACCTTTTGTCATGGCCTTCCTATTCCGTAACAGGAGTCGGGTTGTCCCCCGATGGCCGAACAGCCGTATTCACTTCCAATAGAAGCGGCAATCCCGACATCTGGACGGTTCCAACGGCGGGCGGCGAGCCGGTACCTCTCGTGACCGGGCCCGGTGATGACGTGCTGCCGCACTATTCTCCCGACGGTAAGTGGATTGTCTTCCAGTCAAATCGTTCCGGCTCTGAGGATATCTGGCTTCAATCAGCATCAGGTGGAGAGCCGGTGCAGCTCACCAACCGAGTATCACAGGAAAGCGATCCAGTCTGGTCCCCCGATGGATCGATGATCGCGTTCCTGTCGAGCTTTGAGAATTCGGCAGAGAGCCAGCTCGACGTGTGGGTTGTTGACGCCAGGGGCGGCGCGCCGAGGCGGTTGTCGAAACTTGCAGGCGCCGTCAAGTCGAAGGTATGGTCGCACGACGGAAAGCACATCTATTTCGCCGCGGCGGAGGCGTCGGGCAACGAGCGATTGTACCGCGGCTCGCTGGACGGCCGCAGTCCGGTGGTGGTAGATCAGAGCCCGAGTGGTCGCTACTCCGGCCTCGACCTTTCCCCAGACGGAAAGGAGATCGCCTATGGGATCAGCGCTGGCGGGGAGTGGGCCTACATCCAAGTCATCCCTGCCGCAGGTGGCAAGCCGCAACTTGTGTCGACCGACACGACGGGAGTATGGCACTTTGAACCGCGCTGGCTTCCTGACGGTTCAGGGCTCATCGTCACTTCAGCAGATATTGTGCTTACCAACAATGAGCTGTGGTCGGTGTCGTGGCCCCAGCGTATCTGGAAACGACTCACCAACAGCAAGGACATTGACGAATACTCGACGACGATCTTTCCGAACGGTAAGGAAATCATTCTGCAAACGGGCAAGGCGGTAGGCCTGATCCGGTCGGTATCCGTGCGCACACTAATTGGCGCGAAATGAAGCTTCACGCGAGACCCTGGGCTCTCCTCGGTCTCGCCTTTCCAGTCAGCCGCTGGAACGCGACGACCCGATATCGACGACTATCCCCCGCCATTTCCCCTGATTGAATCGCAATACACTCAGAGCGCAGCGCACCGCGTGACCGATTAGAATGGCAACCCATATATCCATTGGATCGAGTGTCGCGGTGCGCTGAATCACGAAGCAAATGCCAAGTGGCACGATGACCTGTGAGATTATCGAGATGTAGAGGGGGCTCTTGGTATCCCCAGTTCCCTGAAGCCCGCCGGTGTAGGTGAGCGCCACGGCAATGAAGAAGCCCGATATGCTCAGAACGCGTAAGAGCTGCGTGCCGATCTGCACGACGCCGGGCTCGTTCATGCTGAACACCGCGAGCAGCTGCTCCGGAAAGAAGAAAAAGAAGAAGCCGATGAACGCGGCCCCGGCGATGGCGATTCTCGCCGCCACATGCACTGCCTGGCTGGCGCGATCAGGTTTCCCCGCGCCGAGGTTCTGACCGGCGACGGTCGATGCGGCTCCCAGCAGTCCGACCGACGTCCAGGTGATGAACGCAAAGAGCTGTGAATAGGATACCGCGAACGCTGCCTGAGCCGCTGCGCTTTGCGCCAGTGACCCGATGAACGCCATCATCAGCACGCCGCCAACATTCATCGCAATTCCCTGCACGCCGGTGGGCAGGCCATAGCGGAAGAGCGACCTGATGATCGTCCAGTCAGGACGCAGGCTGGTTCCGCGCGGAAATCGAACGACCCAATCGCCTCTCCAGAGCTTCACCATTGCGTAGGCCGCGACCAGTCCGGACGCGAGCGATGTTCCCATGGCTGCGCCTGCGGTGCCGAAAGCGGGAATGGGACCCAACCCGCTGATGAACACGATGTTCAACATTATGTTCAGCACCGTCAG
>JALYOO010000022.1 GCA_030856845.1 Gemmatimonadota bacterium | reverse complement strand
GCCGACGGCCGAACATTTGCCGAATTGAAAGCTTATCCGAACAAGTCCCGAAACGCAAGAGAATTCCGGGTGGATTCCCCCCGGTGGCGCACTTGGTCAACTGGTGGACGAGTCGCGCCGGCGAGCGCTGAGTCTGCCGCCACTGACACCCGATGCCGTGCGGCACGCGCGCGCGCTGGCCACGCCGCCCCGGCTCGACTTGGCGCTCAGACGCGACACGGTCACGGTTGTTGCCGAGCTGAAGAGGGCCTCGCCGTCGAAGGGGCAGATCAACGCGTCCCTGTCGGCGACCGAGCGCGCGGCGGCATACGAATCCGGCGGCGCGGCGGGGCTGTCAGTTTTGACCGAACCAACACGCTTCGGCGGGTTGAACGCAGATGTCACGCTGGCGAGAGAGGCGTCGACGTTGCCGATCCTTCGCAAGGACTTTCATGTGGAAGCCGGACAGCTTCTCGAGGCGCGTCATCTCGGGGCCTCGGCGGCCCTCGTCATTGTCCGGGCAGTGTCTCCTTCGAGGCTGCACGGGCTCGCCGCTGTCGCGCGGGAAATCGGTCTCGAGATAGTGTTCGAAGTGCGAGACGAAGCTGAACTGGAGCTAGCGCTCACCGCAGGAGCGAGAATTGTTGGAGTCAACAACCGCAATCTCGAGACGCTGGCAGTGGACGAGCGGACGGTGACGCGCATTCTGCCGTTGATTCCCCAAGACCGGATCGCCATTGCCGAAAGTGGCTACTCGACGCTGGAGCAGGTTCAGGTTGCGGCCGACGCGGGGGCTGACGCGGTTCTCGTGGGATCCGCTCTGTCTTTCTCAGCGAATGCCGCCCTTGTGGTAGCGTCGTTGTCCGGGGCGCGACGCGTTTCGCGAACCCGGATCCGCTTCTGAGTGCGCCTGCGGTGACTCGATTAAAGATGTGCGGCATGACGCGTCCGCCTGACGCTTCTCTCGCCGCGCAGCTTGGTGCGACGCACATCGGTGTCGTCTTCGCGCAGAGTGTGCGAAACGTGACTTCCGATTCAGCTATCGAAATCTTCGATGCCGTGCGCCACAATGCGCGGTGTGTCGGCGTATTTGACTCCAGCTGGACGCCAGCGGAAATAGCGACCACTGCGGTAACTGCGCGGGCTGACATAGTCCAGCTACATGGTGGCGCCTCTCCCGCTGATATCCGGACAATTCGCAGCGGGTTTGGCGGAGAGATCTGGTATGTCATCGGAGTCGATCCCGCGAGTCGCTCACTTCCGCTCGTCGACGATGACCTCGTCGACGTAGTGGATGGCCTGCTGATCGATTCGAAGGTTAACAGCCACACTGGAGGCACCGGCATATCGACGCGTTGGGCCGACATTGCCCCGGATGTGTCGCGGCTGGCGGCGCGGCATCCAATAATCCTGGCGGGCGGGCTGAATTCTTCCAATGTCGCGAAGGCAATATCGACTCTTGCTCCAGCGATCGTCGATGTGTCTTCAGGCATCGAAACGTCTCCGGGCGTCAAGGATCCGGATCTCATGCGGGCTTTTGCGGAAGCGGTCGCTTCCGCGTCTATAGAATGACCCGCGCAGCATTGCGCGTGCATCCGGACCAGAATGGCATTCACTGACAGAACAGATCGCTTCGGCGCTTACGGAGGACGGTACGTTCCCGAGACGCTGATTCCCGCGCTGGACGAGCTGGAAGCGGCTTTCGACAGCGCGCTATCGGACGTCGCGTTCATCGCTCAGGTGGACGAGATGCTTTCCACTTACGTCGGTCGCCCGTCGCCCCTGAGTACCGCGCCGCGGCTCTCCCAGCAGGTTGGCGCGGAAGTTTTTCTCAAGCGCGAGGACCTGAACCACACAGGCGCGCACAAGATCAATAACACGATCGGACAGGCCCTCCTCGCGATACGCATGGGCAAACGACGCATCATCGCCGAGACGGGGGCGGGTCAGCACGGGGTTGCCACGGCCACGGTCTGCGCGCGCTTCGGCCTAGAGTGCGTCGTGTACATGGGCGAGGAGGACATTCGGCGGCAGTCGCTGAACGTCGACAGGATGCGGCTGATGGGCGCTACGGTTATGCCAGTCTCGACCGGCACGCGAACGCTGAAGGATGCAACGAGTGAAGCAATTCGTGACTGGGTGGCCAACGTCAACGACAGCTACTACATCATCGGCTCCGTGGTCGGCCCGGCCCCGTATCCTCGCATGGTGCGGGAATTCCAGTCCGTGATCGGGCGCGAGGCGCGGGCGCAGATGCTGACCACCGCGCGCAGGCTTCCCACGAGCGTCGTCGCGTGCGTAGGTGGCGGCTCGAACGCGATGGGAATCTTCCACCCATTTGAGCAAGACGCGGACGTCCAGCTGATTGGAGTCGAAGCAGCAGGCCGCGGTCTGGAGTCGGGAGAGCATTCGGCGTCTTTGCTGCGCGGTCGTCCGGGGGTGTTGCATGGAACGATGAGCTATCTACTCCAGGACGACGCCGGTCAGGTGCATCCCGCTCATTCGATTTCAGCGGGCCTCGACTATCCCGGAGTAGGGCCTGAGCACGCATTTCTCAAGGACTCCGGGCGCGCCGAATACGTCGCCGTGACTGACAATGACGCGCTTCGTGGATTCGCCCTGTTGAGCCGTCTCGAGGGAATCATTCCCGCACTCGAGACTTCGCACGCCATCGCCTGGGTAGTCGACAACGCTGATCGGTGGAGCGCAACGGACGCCGTCCTCCTGTGCGTGAGCGGGCGGGGTGACAAGGACATGGCCCAGGTGAGCGACCTGAAAACTCCCGCGCCTTGATGCCGGTCGCAGCACAACTCGCGGACACATCCGGCGAGCTCCCCTTCGCGCAATCGCTGGTGACCGAAGCGTTGCGCCTGTTCGCAAAGGCCATCCGCGCGCATCAGCTGTATCTGCCTAACAACCCGATGCATGTGAGGGCGATGGAAGCCGCGCGCGGGGGTTTTCGCGCAGTCTGGGATGAGGCGGACGTTCTCACTCTCACCGTTACCGAAGCAGAACTGCGATGGCTCGACAGGCCTTCCTCGACGAGCCGGGACGCACGTCGGACAGCATTCCGTGGATGTTCTTCAAGGATTTCTAGGGAGTTCCTTTGCCGCAAGGGATTCGAGGACGGGAGTTGATTCTCCTGCTGGCCCTGCTGCAGCGCGCACGACTCGCTTCCACGGAGGACGATGATCTTCTGACGCTCCTCTGGGAGCGGGATTCTCCTTCCTTCAGTACAAGTGTGTGGATCTTGCGATGGAGGGCACGTCGGTCATCGAGCGCGTGGCTCGCGACGATCGGGAGAGGATACCAGCTCCCAGCTCGATAGAGAGCGATGCTCACATGCTCGCCTCGTCGTCCATCACGCGGATGGCCGAGTACGATTCCACTCTCTATTTCCTCGACGACCGGGAGATCGACTACCTCCAGAGCGAGATTCGCGCGGACTTCTCCAGCGATCTGCGCGAGCGGGTCATCGCTTCGCTCCTCGATACTTACGAACAGCAGGCGGATGCGGCGGTGCGCGAGGAGGTCGCGGGCATTCTCGACAGTCTCTTCCTCCTTCTCCTTTCGCTGACGCAATTCCGAACCGCCGCGTTTCTGATTCGTGAAGCCACGGTGACAGTGGGCCGCTCTCGCGATCTGTCACTCGTGGAGCGCCACAGACTGGTCGAGCTGTCCGACCGGTTGAGCGAGAAGGACATCTTCGAGCAGTTGCTGCACGCGCTCGAAGATACAGTTCTCCGGGCGCCACAGGACGATCTTCAGGAACTCTTCAGCCAGTTCAAGCCGGTCGCGCTGGAGACTCTGTTGTCGTGGATCGGGCGGAGCCGCAATGTAGACCTTCGCCTGCTGCTCGAGACAGCGGGGTCGAGGCTCGCTTCAGCTCACACCGCTGAGCTGGTACGCCTGATCTCGTCGCCCGACCAGGTTGTCGCTTTCGAGGCAGTGCGGCGTGCCGGCGCGATGAAATCGACGGCCGCGGTGGCGGCACTTGCCGGCGTGATTGCCCACGGTAGCTCGGAGCTGCGTCTTGCCGGAGTAGCCGCACTGTCCGACATCGGATCTCCGGGCGCTCTTCAGGTTCTCGAACGCGCGCTGGAAGACGAAGACCGGGATATTCGCGTTGCCACGGTTCGCATGCTTGGCTCGCGCAACCATCGCGCAGCCCTTTCCGGAATCGAGAACCACATTCGAACGCCTACGCTGCGCAGCGGCACCCTCGCCGAGAAGATGGCGTTCTTCGAAGGGCGCGCTCCAAGTATAAAGAAGATCAAGCGCGTGGTGCAGGGGATCGTCGACCAGATTCTCAACGAGGAGACTTCGCTCGTCGGGCTCACCGCGATACGCGACTACGACGAATACACGTTCACCCACAGCGTGAATGCCTGCATCTTCGCGGTGGCGCTGGGCCGTCGTCTTGGAATGACGAAGAATCAATTGTTCGATCTCGGCCTGTCGGCCCTGATGCACGATATCGGCAAATCGAGGGTGCCGATCGACTGTCTCAACAGAGTGACGAGCTGCTCGATATCGAATGGAGGCAGATAGCCGCACACCCGTGGGCTTGGCGTGCTCGTTCTCTTTCGCCTTCGCGGACAACAGGAGCAGGTTAGTTATCGCGCGATGACTGTCTCGTACGAGCATCACATGCGGGAGATCTCGGCGGTTATCCGAAAAGCATCCGCCCGCGCAGCGTTTGCATGACGAGCACGATCGTCGCCGTCGCGGACGGGTACGATGCGGCGACTTCCCGACGTGCCTATCAGACAACACCGTATCCGCCATCAGCTGTACTACACGCAATGCGCGACAACCCCGGGCGGGGGATGGACCCAGTTGTCGTCAAGGCATTCATCAATCTCCTCGGTATCTATCCGGTTGGCACACTCGTGGTGCTCGGCACGTTCGAGCTCGCGGTCGTCTACGCGGCAAATCACACCATCGACGCCCTCTCCCGTCCGACCGTGAAGATCGTGGGCGACGCTCAGGGAATACTGTTGCGCCCGGCGCCTGAAGTTGACCTTGCGTTGCAGGACTCCAGCGGCGAGTATCCTCGAACCATAATCAAGACCGCCGACCCTGCGAGATATGGCATCGACGTTGGCGACTACTTCGTCTAACAGGATTGACACGCGATTCGATTCGCTGAGAGTCTCGAACGGGAAGGCGCTGGTCTGCTACGTTACCGCCGGCTTTCCCGATGCGAACAGCACTGTCGACGTGTTGCGAATGCTGGAGTCGGAGGGCGCTGACGTGATCGAAGTAGGCGTTCCTTTCTCCGATCCGATCGCGGACGGTCCGGTCATTCAGAACAGCTCGCAACGCGCGCTGGACGGTGGCATGACACTGGACGGTGTCCTCGACATCGTGTCGCGAGCGCAGTTGCACACTCCGACAGTGTTGTTCTCCTATCTCAATCCGCTACTCGCGGCGGGTGATGATCTTCCAGCGCGAGCCGGCGAGGCCGGAGTGGACGGCGTGCTCGTCACGGATCTGCCGGTGGGATCCGATCCGGTCCGAGAGGACTGGCTCGGGGAGAGCGAGCTTGCATTCATCCGCCTCGTCGCACCGACCACACCCGCCGAGCGAATGCGCCTCATAGCCCGGCACGGGTCGGGCTTTGTTTATTTGATAAGTCGCCTCGGCGTCACCGGGGCCCGGGCTGATCTCCCGCTCGACCTGGCTCACACCGCCGGAACGTTGCGGGCGTGCACCGATCTACCGGTGTGTGTTGGCTTCGGCGTTTCAACTCCGCAGCATGCTCGCGCGGTCGCTCGAATCGCCGACGGCGTGGTGGTGGGAAGCGCCTTGGTGTCAGCTGTCGGGGAAAGTCTCGAGGCTGCCGCCGCCCTCACCCGTTCGCTGCGAGCAGCTCTCGATGAGGCCGTTGTGGATGGCTGACGCGGGCGACACCGGCAGAAAGATCACTATCCGAGAGCTCGCGAAAATGAAGCGAGATGGTGACAAGATAGTTGTCGTCACCGCCTACGATGTTCTTTTCGCGAAGCTGGTCGATGCGTCCGGAGTCGATATCGTTCTCGTCGGTGACTCACTCGGCAACGTCGTCGCCGGCTTCGAGACGACGCTCTCGGTGACCCTCGATCAGATGATCTACCACGGTGCCGCAGTTCGCCGCGGGGTGAAGCGAGCGCTGCTGGTTGTCGACATGCCTTTTCTGAGCTACCAGGCCAGCTCGGAGCAGGCAGTGCTCAATTGCGGGCGCGTGCTTCAGGAGACGTCAGCCGACGCAGTGAAGATCGAAGGCGGCGGGCCGGAGATGGTAGACGTGATCGGACATCTCACACGCATTGGTATTCCAATCGTCGCACATCTCGGATTCACTCCGCAATCAGTCCGCACCATGGGAATGCGGGTTCAGGGCCGCACAGCGGACGACGCCGCACGCATGGTCGATGAAGCGTGCGCGGTCGAGGAGGCGGGCGCTTTCGCGCTCGTTCTCGAGCTCGTGCCAGCGGACCTCGCCGGGCGTATAACTGAAGCTGTCAGCATTCCGACCATCGGCATTGGCGCTGGACCCAGGTGCGATGGCCAGGTACTGGTGTTGCCCGATCTGCTCGGCCTGAACGACGGTTTCGCTCCCAGATTTCTCAAGCGCTACGCCGACCTCGCGACGACGGTGAAGGACGCCGTCGGCAGATTCGGCTCCGAGGTGAGATCTGGCGAGTATCCCGATGCCGAACACAGCAACTAGCATGGTGGTTGTCTCGGCGATCGCCGAGATGCGTGAGGCCCTGACGGCAGCGAGGGCGAACGGTGCGAGGATCGGATTCGTTCCCACCATGGGTGCTCTCCACGCGGGTCATCTCAGCCTTGTCGATCGCGCTCGCCGGGATGCCGACACCGTCGTCATGAGCATTTTCGTGAACCCTCTCCAGTTCGGACCGGCGGAGGACCTTGCCCGATATCCACGGCCGGTAGAAGCCGATGACAATCTGGCAACGCAGGCAGGAGTCGATTTTCTGTTCCGGCCGGCCGCCGCCGAGATGTACACGCCCGGCAGAACGGTGAGTGTCGCGGGCGGAGCACTGGCGAGCGCATGGGAGGGAGAAATGCGTCCGGGCCATTTCGATGGTGTGCTCACCGTGGTTGCCAAGCTCCTCAATATTGTAGCCCCCGATTTCGCGGTGTTCGGCCGCAAGGATCTCCAGCAGGCGGCGGTGGTGCGCGCGATGGTGCGGGACCTGAACCTTCCGGTGTCGATCGTGCTCTCTCCGATCGTTCGTGAACAGGACGGACTCGCCATGTCCAGTCGCAACCGTTACCTCACGAGCGAGGAGCGACGGAGTGCGCTGGCGTTGAATCGTTCGCTGAAGGGCGCACGCGCATTATATGAATCGGGTGAGAGGAGCGCCGTTCGACTCGAGCAGATCGGTCGCGATATCATCGGCCGCGACGCCGCGATCAAGCTCGACTATTTCGCGGTAGTCGATCCGGCAACGTTCGAGCGCGACGACATCGCCGGCGAGAGGTCAGCGGCGATAGTGGCGGCGCGCGTCGGCACGACAAGGCTCATCGACAACCTGACACTTGGCGCGAATGAAGATTGATGGAAACGGCATGCCCGAATGGGCCGCCGTGGGACCGAAGCGACTGGCGCACATTGGACGGGTCACATCACTGCTGCGCGCGTGGGGTGCGGCGATGCGACTCGACGCAGCCGAGGCTCAATCGTGGATCGACGCGGGCGCATGGCACGATTCGCTTCGCGATGCAACGGAAGCCGAGTTACGAAGAATTACTGGTGACAGTACTACACCCTACGAGCTCCTGCACGGACCTGCCGCAGCAGCCAGGCTGGCGGCCGACGGAGAGATCCGGCAGGGAGTGCTCGACGCGATCCGGTATCACACATTCGGATCTCCCAGCTGGGATCGCACCGGGCGAGCGCTCTACATGGCCGACTATCTCGAGCCGGGAAGAAAGTTCTCGCGCGAGGACCGGAATTTTCTCGCGGCTCAGGTGCCGCACTCCTTCGATGCCGCATTTCGACAGGTGGTACGCTTCCGTCTCGACTGGTCGGTGCGCGAAGGAAACCACATCTTCCCCGAAACTGTCGCGCTCTGGAATAGCCTGAGGTGAAAATCGGGAGGTGGATTCTTCTCGCTCTCATCCTCGGGGGCGCGGCCGTCTATGGAGTCAGAAAATATCGCGCGTTGAGCGGCGTCCCATCGTCAATCATCGGAGCGGGCGAGAATGACGTCACCGCGCCGCCGGGAGTACGCATCAAAGTCGAGGTTCTGAACGCCACCGAAACTCGCGGGCTTGCTCGCCGTGCGACGATCTTTCTCAGGGATAGAGGCTTTGACGTCGTGGCGGTCGGCACCGCGACGGAACGGCTGCCGGCGACGCTCGTCATCGACAGGTCGAATCATCCGGAGTGGGCGCGGCTCATCGCACGGGCGTTCAACTCACGAGTGGAGCAGCGCCTCGACAGCTCACGCTACCTGGATGTCACCGTGCTCATCGGCGCCGAGTGGCGCCCGCCCGCGCACCCGTTCTACCCGTAGCTGGCCGCACGCGGCGGAGATGTCCTTGCCGCGACTCTTGCGAATCGCAACCTCGACGCCTTGCGCACGAATCGCTCGAGCAAATGCGGCGATGGCCTGCGGACTCGTCGGTGTGAAATTCCCGGCGCCGCCGGCGTGCAGCGGAATGAGATTCACGAATGCCTTGCAGCTCCGCGCCAGATCGGCAAGCTGACGCACGTGCTCGGGATGGTCGTTCACGCCCTGAAGCATCACGTATTCGAAAGTCACTCGCCGGTCGAACACCCGCGCCGCCTCGATGACCTGAGCGAGCGGATACTTCGTGTTGATGGGCATCATGCTGCGGCGCAGCGCGTCGCTCGGAGCGTGGATGGAGATCGCCAGCCGAAATTGCTCGCGCCGCTCGCCCAGTGCGACGATTCCCGGGAGAACGCCGACAGTGGACACGGTGATGTGACGTGCCCCGATCCCGAAACCGTTCGGATCATTCAGAATGGTGAGCGTCGTGTCGACTGCGTTCCAGTTCATCAGCGGCTCTCCCATTCCCATGAACACGATGTTGGTGGGCTGCCGCCGCGTGAGGAGCACGACCTCGCGAACCTGGCCCGCGATCTCGAATGCGCGGAGGTTGCGGGAAAATCCCATCGCCCCTGTCGCGCAGAAGGAGCACTGCAACGCGCAACCAGCCTGGGACGAGATGCAGAGCGTCAGCCTCGGTCCCTCGGGGATCGCCACTGTCTCGATATGTTCGCCGTCGAACAGGCGAAAGAGAAATTTTTCCGTGCCGTCGGCCGATAGCTGCCTCGCCACCAGCTCGAGCCGCGGAGTTTCGAAATTCTCGGCGAGCCGTTCCCGCAACGCGGCCGGAATCTGCGCGATCGCACGGACACTCTCTCGGGGCGACTTCCATAGATGGCGGAGAATCTGGGTAACCCGGTAGGACGGCTCGCCAACGCGCGCGACAAACTGGCGCAGAGCCTCGGCGGCATCGGCGGGAGCCATGTCGAGGAGGTTCACCCGATCGAGCACCGCGGAGCCGTCATCAGTCATCCGCGCTCCTTCCACCAAATGTATGTCACTACTAAGTTTAACCC
>JALYOO010000021.1 GCA_030856845.1 Gemmatimonadota bacterium | reverse complement strand
AGAGCTCATGCGGCGCCGCGGCAGACGAGCCGCGGCGCCGTTTTTTTATTCAGTGAGGAACAATGATCAACAGAATGCCACTTGCAGCCGCAGCAGTTGCCATCTGTCTCTTCGCCGTGGTTGGCTGTAACGACAGGCAAGGGGAAGATGTGCTCGCGCAGGACACGACCCTTACGCGTGACCTCGCGCTGGCCAACCAGGATACGTCGTCGCTGCCGCAGCTGAAGGACGTTCCTGCGACGGCTCGGCCGTCTGCTGTGGATGCGGACCAGGAGACACCCGTTGCGCCGGCTCCGCCCGTGGTTCGGCCGCGCGTTGAATCGCCTGCGCGGGCGAGCAGGACTGCAGTACCTGCTCCGCGCCGGCCTGTGGCGACACGCAGTGAAGCTGCACCGGCCGTGGCGACCCCCGTGGTAACTGAAAGCGGCAACACCGTGACCGTCGCTGCGCGCGGATCTGAGCGTTCGCTCGGAGTGGTATCGGTTGGCTCGGAACTGCCGCTCGAGTCGGGCCAGCGGATCTGCACCAACACCAATGCAGTGGGTGACAGATTCACGGCTCGTCTCGCCGGTCCGGTAATGGGCGCGAACGGAGCGGTGATTCCTGCGGGTGCAACGGCGATGGTCGAGATTTCGTCTCTTCAGAAGAGCAGAAAGGAGGGAGAGGAAATTCAGATCGGGCTACGCGTCGAGTCCGTCACATTCGACGGTCGCACGTATCCCGTCACCACGGAGACCACTTACGCTCAGGTAGAGAAGGTGCGTGGCGAATCGCGGGGGGACGACATCAAGAAGGTTGCGACCGGGGCAGCGATTGGGGCTGTGCTCGGCCAGATCTTCGGCGGGAAGACCAAGTCGACGGTGATAGGTGCGGCGGGAGGAGCCGCGGCGGGGGCGGTAATTGCGAACCGCAACGCTGATTTCGAGGGCTGTGTTCCCGATGGGGGGCGCATCACCGTTCGTCTCACCGCGCCGCTGACTATCCAGATATAAAAACGAGTCCGTATATAAAACGAGTTCGCAGAGGGCTAAGCCACGCAGAGATCGAGAGCGTAGAGCATAACGAACGTGTCTGAAGCTGTGGAACTGGATTCGCGAGCGCCGAAAAGAATTCTCGAAGACTAGTGTCCGCAAAACGGGACACAACGTCGTTCATGACTGGACAGTGGGTGCTCTCGCTGACACCTAAGTCGATTTATATCAAGGTGTTATCTCATTGGTTCGCGCGGCACGTGCTCTGCATCAACAGTGATCTGAAGGTTCCGACCGTCGCGCGACGCTGCGGAAAGTAGGAAATCCGTGGCGTCCGCGTTTTTTTACGCTCTCCGGTAAACATTTGATGCCGACATCACTGCGTAATTCCATTATCGCGACGGCCACTGCGCTCGTTCTCCTTGCGTCGGCCGCTTGCGACGATTCGACAAGCCTGGGCAAGGATCGGACTGCTGCCGACGTACTCGCACAGGATACGACACTCGACCTGAACATCGTACTCGGCAACGAAGATTCGCTGTCGGAAGCTCAGTTGACGGATGTCACGGCCGCGGCTCAGCCCGGCTCGGCACCAGCGGAGGCAATGGTCTCCGGCGGCGCTTCGACGACGGCTGCTGGATCTTCATCTCAGAGCGGTAGCGCCAGCGGATCGCGTGCTGCTCAGCCGGGCCGGGTTAGCCGCTCGCGACGTGGGGTTCAGCCTGCGTCGCGTTCCGCGACTCGCCGCGCAAGAACTTCTACGAGTGCGGGGCGCGCCGAGCGCCTTGCCCGGGCGCGGGTGGCAACGCGGAAAGCGGCTCGGCGAGCTCAGCGACAGACAGCAGGCGCCGTCGCGGTGAGCACCCGGCCACGGCCCCGTCCGGCCGATACGAACCGAGGCGCGTCGACTGGCGCTGGCCAAGCCTCGGCGCGCGGCAGCGGCTCATCCTCAGGTCAGACCGTGGCTGCGGGAAGCCAGCGCGTTTCGCGGCCGGCACCCGGAGTAGTTTCGGCCGGTTCGGAGCTGGCACTGGAGGCGGGGCAGCGTGTGTGCACCAACTCCAACAGCGTCGGCGACAGATTCGAAGCGCGTCTGGCGGAGCCGCTGACGGCACGGAATGGCAACGTCATTCCGCGGGGCGCGACAGCCGTCGGCGAGGTGTCTTCGCTGAGCGCGAGAGGCGCCGGCGCCGATGGATCGGCCATTGGGCTTCGCATCAACTCCCTCATCTTTGGCGGACGAACGTACGCCCTGAATTCGAAAGTCACCTACACGCAGGTTGACAGGGTACGAAGCGCATCGCGATCCGGCAGCGTGGGTAAAGTCGCCGCGGGTGCGGGGATAGGCGCCGTCCTTGGTCAGGTTCTGGGACGAAGCACCAAGTCGACAGTGATTGGTGCGGCTGGGGGTGCGGCTGCGGGTGCCGTACTCGCAAGCCGTAGCACTGGGTTCGAGAGATGCGTTCCGGATGGAGGTCGAATCACTGCGAGACTGACGGAGCCGCTGACTATCGGCGTTTCCGACTAAAACGCGTTTCGGATCGGCTGGCGCAGCGAATCTGACAGGCACAAATGCTGACCCCCGGTGTCGCGCTTCGCGAGCCGGGGGTCATTGCTTCATAACGCATCGATGCCCTCGTTCAGCCTGCGAAGTTCCATGGCTCATCCGCGGTTGGGCCGTAGATGGAGGGAAGCGGCACATCGACGAGGCGGAGGTAGACACTCAACTGCCCTCGATGGTGGATCAGGTGATTGAGGTGCTGCCTGATGGCTGCTCCACGCGGCAGAGTCATGAGCACCTGCTCACCATGCTTGAGCGACCACGGATGCTGCAGAGCTTCGTCAGACGAGTCCGTAATGGCCCCGCGAGCCTCACCCACATGCTTGTCAAATTGCTCGACGAGAGAATCAGTTTTCTGAAAGCTGTATGCGGTGCTGCCGCTCGCAAGGTTGATGTCATCCTTGTGCAGCGTGTCCCTGATCCACCCGGGCATCGTAGCGACCAGTTGGCTCAAGTGACCGAGCGGGAACGATTTTTCGTGGGGTTTCCATTCGCCCTTGTCTGTCGGAACACGCTCGAGCAACCTGCGTGTTGTCGCCATCTCTACGTCGAACTCGGGGAGCAGCGCTTCGGCGATCGTCATGTTTATTTTCCGTCGTGGATGATGCGACGAGTATAGATGCGGGCCGATCCCCTTGTAAGAGAGTCAGGGATGAACATCGCTTCAGTTACTGAGTCGTTTCGATGAACTGGTCGTTCGTTGACGGTTGACGACTCGATGCGCCCGCCGCGTCCCACTGCCACCGACCTTCGCGACGCGGAAAACAGGACGATTCCCGACCTGATCGGGCCCGGACTACATGTGCTGTTCTGCGGAATCAATCCGGGTCTGTATTCGGGGGCTACGGGAGATCACTTCGCGCGGCCGGGCAATCGGTTCTGGCCTGCGCTCCACGCTGGTGGATTCACGGATCGCCTTCTGTCGCCGTGGGAAAAACACCTTCTGCTGACCTCGGGATATGGAATCACCGCTCTGGTACGC
>JALYOO010000014.1 GCA_030856845.1 Gemmatimonadota bacterium | reverse complement strand
CTTCGGCTATCCCGATTTCCGCAAGGGCCAGTGGGAACCCATCAGCGCCTTGCTCGCTGGTCGCGACGCGTTGGTGGTAATGCCAACCGGCAGCGGAAAATCGCTCATCTACCAGCTAACGGCGCTGGCGATCCCCGGGCTCACGGTCGTCGTGAGTCCGCTGATCGCGCTGATGAAAGACCAGAAAGACAAGCTCACCGCGCAGGGTGTTGATGCCGTGGCGATGCACTCGCACCTCAACACGTCCGAGACTCGTGAGGCGCACCGCCAGATTCAGGATGGCGAAGGCGAGCTTCTTTATCTCACCCCGGAGCGTTTCAAGGACCGCGACTTCTTCGAGCGCCTCCTCAGCAGACAGGTGAGCCTGTTCGTGATCGACGAAGCGCACTGCGTCAGCCAGTGGGGACACGACTTCCGCCCTGACTACCTCAGCCTCGGCTCGATCGCAAAACGGCTGGGTCGCCCACCGATACTGGCACTCACGGCAACGGCCACGCAGGAAGTGCAGGACGACATCGCGCGCCACCTCGGGATGCACGAGCCCCACGTCACGATTACGGGGTTCGCGCGACCCAATCTCCGGTTCGAGGTGCGGCGCACCGTGAACGACGCGATCAAGGACTCGATCCTCGAACGCATCTTGTCAGGGACCGAGGGGTCCGGAGTGGTTTATGTTGCGACGGTGAAGGAAGCGGAGCGCCTGTACGAACAGTTTGCGGAGCGGTATGAGATAGGTCTCTATCACGGGAAGCGCCCGGCGGCCGACCGGAAGTCAGTGCAGGACGCATTCATGAGCGGCCGTCTCAAGGCAATAGTCGCGACGAACGCATTCGGTCTGGGGATCGACAAGCAGGATCTTCGCTTCGTCGTTCACTACCACTTCCCGGGCTCCATCGAGGCCTACTATCAGGAAGCGGGACGCGCGGGCCGCGACGGACTGCCTGCAACGTGCACCATGCTCTACCGGGTGGAAGACAAGCGCATCCAGTCCTATTTCCTCGGCGGCAAGTATCCTGAGGTCGAAGAGGCGGCGAAGGTAGCGCTTGCGCTGGAGAAGTATCCGCTCGATACCCAGGTGTCCTTGGACGACATTACTGAGATCACGGAAGTTCCAAGGCGAAAAGCGAAAATCGTCTTTGCGCTATTGAAGCGGCACGGGCTGGTGCGCGAGCATCGCGGTGGAAACTGGCAGCGTCTTCGCGGTAACCTGACCTCGGTGGACCTGAGCCTCGACCTGACGGACTATGAGGAGCGCCGCGCCAACGATCAGAAGAAGCTGCGCACGATAGTGGACTTCTGTCAGACCACAGACTGTCGAACGAAGTTCATCCTCGAGCATTTTGGTGAGGAGGTCAGTCGCGACTGGAGCTGCGGGAACTGTGATGCTTGCGATGCGCGGCTGGAGTGGGCGCGGCCTGCTTGAGATTGCGGACGGGAACAGCGTTGCCACAGATGACACAGATGGTTCAACTGTTCCCGTCCCATTCCTTGCAGCTGGGATTACGCCAGCCGCGCCACGACCGTGATGTCGACGTTGCCGTGCAACGCCTTGGACACCGGACACCCTGCCACCGTCGCCTTGGCAATCTCCTGTAGCTTTGCGTCATCGATCCCGGTGACGGATACCGTCACGTCGAGGGCCATCTTCGAGATCCTGAATCCGCCATCGGCGGGCTGCACCGTGCACGCAGCCTTCGTGTCGACGCTGGCTGGCGGCGTCCCGTTCTTCTCCAGCGCCCCGCTCAGCGCCATGCTGAAGCAAGCAGCTTCCGCCGCCGCGAGCAGCTCCTCGGGGTTTGACCCGACACCCTCTTCGAATCGGGAGCTGAAATTGTATTGACCACCGATGGCGCCGCTCTCGCCGTTGAAAGTTCCCTTTCCTCCCTTGAGCCCGCCTTCCCACTTTGCGCTCGCATTACGTGTCGGCATTACCGTCCTGTCGGGTTGAAGTGATACAGCAAATCGAACGAGTCGATGTCTCGCCGCGGAGAGAGATTCGTGCCACACGGTCGCTCCCGCATGCCGTTGTGGGCGCCGAAAAGTCTCACTCATACAGCTAGATTTCGGAATGCAGCAACCGATATCCGGCGTCACCCCCCCGTCAATCGATCGCGTATTGAAGCTCTTCGGCGCGATGGGCCGGGAGGAAAAAATGCAGACGCTGGTGCAATACTCCCGCAAGCTCGAGCCACTTCCCGAGCGATTTCACGATCTCGATCGCGGTCGCTTTACTGTTCCGGAATGCCAGACCCGGGTGGATATCATCCCCGAGTTAAAGGATGGCAAGCTCTATTTTTACGCTGACCTGAACGTTCGCCAGTCGCCCACCATTGCCGCCGTACTCTCCATCGTCTTCCCGGCAGTCAACGGCCAACCTCCCGAGACCACTCTCAACATACCGCCGGACTTTGTCCGCACGCTGATGGAAAGTATCGGACTCGGTGCGCGCGAAGCAGGCCTCAACGCGATAATATCCCGGCTCAAGCGGTACGCGCTCGAAGCGAAGAATTCCCTCCCCGTATCTTCGATCAACTGATTTCATCGAGAAACAAATGCCCACTACAGATCAGAGCTACGCATCCCACCGCCGGTTCTACCCTCCGCTCCATTTTTTCGTGATTCCTGTGCTGCTCATCAACGTCATCGTGACGGCGAGGCAATGGGATGGCGCGGATCCGATGATGAGCGCATGGCGAATCCTCGTCGCGTTTACGCTCATGTCAGTTCCGTTCATCGCGCGGGCCATGGCACTCACCGCGCAGAACCGTGTGATCCGGCTGGAGGAGCGCATGCGTCT
>JALYOO010000012.1 GCA_030856845.1 Gemmatimonadota bacterium | reverse complement strand
TGGCCAGTGATCTGAATGACCTTGCGACTGAAGACGTTGTCCGATATCGCGACACTGCGCCTGGAGAACCAGCACCTCATTGGCCCGCGGTTTGACGAGCCCGTGGAAGCGGTTCGCTGGCTTGGCGCTGTGCAGGCACAGGATTACCAGGGAGCCAAATGGGCGCTTGCGCAGCGGACCAGCAGCATCGACAGCGCAGCGCTCGACCGCTCTTTCGATAGCGGAGAGATCCTCCGCACTCATGTCATGCGACCGACATGGCATTTCGTCACACCTCAGGACATCAGGTGGCTCCTTCACCTTACCGCGCCGAGAGTGAACACCACGATGCGGTCGTATGATGTGAGGCTGGAGCTGGGCGACAGCCTGTTGAAGAAGAGCCGGACTATCCTGGCCCGCGCCCTTAAGGGCATGAGGTATCTGACGCGCAAGGAGATCACCAGCGTATTTGCAGACTCAGGCATCGCCGCGACGGGGCAGAGGCTCGCACACATACTGATGCACGCGGAGCTCGACGCACTGGTTACCAGCGGACCACTGCGGGGCAAACAGTTCACATATGCGCTGCTGGAAGAGCGTGTTCCGCCAGCCGGCGACCTCGGCCGCGATGAGTCATTGGCGAGGCTCGCGTATCGCTATTTCGAGAGTCACGGCCCCGCGACGCTGCACGACTTCGGCTGGTGGTCCGGTCTCACCATGGGGGACGTGCGCGCCGCGGTGGAGATGACCAAGTCACAGCTCGTGCAACAGACGATGAATGGCGTCACGTATTTGTTCGCGCAACCTGACCGCCAGCGTGCGAAGCTGAAAAAGCCCACTGTACATCTTCTCCCGAACTACGACGAGCATCTCGTGGCCTATCTCGATCATAACCCTTCGTTCAATCCTGCTCTACTGCGGCCGGAAGGTGTGCAGCGGGAAGCCCTCGTCGCTCACATTGTCACGCTGAACGGATTTGTGGTCGGTGGATGGCGACGAACCGTCACCGCGGACCGGGTGGTAATCGAAACGAGCCTGTTGAAGGATCTGACTCTTGCGGAAACGAAGGCTCTCGAGCGATCCGCCAGTGACTATGGGCGTTTTATGGGACTGCCAGTCACGATTGGACGAACCGGCAGCCTGCTCGATTCAAGGAGTGGGTGAAGCGGACCACCTCACCAGCGCGCGCGTCACCGCTTGACCCATACGCAATATCGTGTAGCCAACGAGGGCTCCCATCACGTTGAGCAGGATGTCGTCGACGTCGGTCCACCGCGGACTCCCAAGCCAGCTGCCGGCGAACTGCGCAGCTTCAATTCCAAGCGACGCGAGAAACGCCGTAGCAAGTACTGTCTTGAGAGAGTGTGTTCGCGGGGAGACCAATGGAAGCAGAAAGCCCAGCGGCAGGAACATCATCAGGTTGCCGAAGATGGTCTGGAGGCAAAACAGGCTCGTGGACGGCTGGCCTGGATCGGGAACGAAGCAGCCGATGGAATTGAGCAGAGGAATTAGATTCGTGCCGGAGAGACCGTTGGATCTCGACAGCGGAGGCGGCGCAATCGTCAGCACACCGACCCCGAAGACGTAAGCGACAAAGCACGCGAAGATGATGTCAGTGCGTGGGCTTGCTCGCGTTTGGCTCTGTCGCGAGCTCAATCGCGATCGCCCGTCACCGCAGCCCCGAACAACTCTATCTGCGGCGGGCGGAGCGGCATCCCCACGGTGTGCATCACCATCGGAATCCATCCGTCGCGGTCAGCAGGATCGAGCGCCGGCACGTTGACCCCGAACGCCGCAATCAACTGATCGATGGTCTCGTCGATCTCCATCTGGAAGTTGCGGCTGACGGCTCGGGTGCCGTCGAAGGACGGTGCATCGAGAACCGGCACCTTGAACAGCGCGTTGTAGGTGCGTATCCAGCTCGCGACTAGCGCGTCGAGTTCCGCACGCTGCCCCGTACGCGCCACGAGGTACGCATAGTTGTCCAGCACCGAGCGGTCGCAGATGACAACCTCGTAACTGGCTGCCGCGGCAACCTCCTCCGCGATCTGCGTGTGAAGGATCCATGACTGGGCGTCGAGGGTAGTGTCTTCGTTGATTGGGAGCGGACAGCGGCGCGCGACTTCCTTCACGAGCTCGACGCCGAGATCGAGGCGCTTCAGCTGTGAGGCGAGATCGAAGCAGAGGGTTGTCTTGCCGACCCCATGCGTACCAACAAACGCCAGCTTGAGCCGTCGGCGGCCAGCAGAATCCAGCGGTAGCAAATCACGTGGGCTGGTCATGGCCGGCGGGAGATTAGCATGAGGGTTCTGGAGCGTCTACCCGGGCTCGGCTGTTGTCGAGGGGCAGCGGACTACTCGAACAAGTAAGCATATTCTCCTTGCGCCGCATCCCGAAGACTCGTATCTGCGCATCGAAGGGGCAGACCGGCGTGGCTGCCGCCGAGTTGCTGAGGAAATTCACGGCCGGATCATTTCTGGCAAACCCGCCCGCGACAGCGGAGGCTCATGAGATTCATCGAATGGCAGGGCCGGTTGGTAGCCGGCATCGCATTGGCGATTGCGGTAGGGTCGGTACAATCCGGTGCGCAGGTCGCGACGAGTTCGGCCGGCGGAAGGACGGCGACCGTTAGTGCCGGACCGGACTATGACGCGGGGTGGCTCAAGCGCAAGCTGCTCGGTGAGGGCTGGCGGGACTTGTGGGTGACACCGGTCAATGCGCGGCTATTGGACATGGGGAGCTATGCAGGGGGGCTCAAGGTGGTGAGGCCGGGCGGAGGCAATCAGACCCTTACGCTGCACTTCGCCGAAAAGGATGACTATCCGGAGTATCTCTTTCGGTCCGTGAACAAGTTTCCGGTGGGCCAGGCAATGCCGGCGGAGATACACGACACCCCGCTCGGCTCGATCATCCAGGACCAGGTCAGTACGCTGCTTCCGGCTGGTGCGCTCATGCTGCCGCCGCTTCTTCGAGCCGCGGGAGTGTTGCACGTGGACCCCGACCTCTACCTGATGCCCGATGACCCGCGGCTCGGCGAGCACAGGAAGGATTTCGCCGGATTGCTCGGTACAGTGGAGCTGAGCCCGCAGGAAGGTCCGGACGACAAGCCCGGGTTCGCTGATTCGCGGAAGATCACCGGCGGCGAGGGATTCCTGAAAGACATCGATTCAACGCGCGCGCACAGGCTTAACGAGCGTGAATTCTTCGCGATGCGCCTTGTCGATTTTCTCGTCAACGACAACGACCGCACCGCGGACAATGTGCGCTTCGTCCGTTACGGAAAGGACGGCGCGTACACCTGGCGCCCTCTGCCCCGCGATCGTGACCGGGCGTTCACCGACGCGCGTGGCCTGATCGTGCAGTTCATCGTCCGGCCGGTGTATCCCAAGCTGATCTCGTTCTCGCCTGACTACGACCTGAAGGGGTTGACGTTCGAGAGTCACAACCTTGACCGGCGATTGCTTCAGCGGCTTACCCGCGAGGATACGGAGGAGATCGCGAATCGCGTACGGCGCGCGATCGACGACAATGTGATCGAAGCGGCGATCGGCAGACTGCCGGCAGAATGGCGGCAGAAGACCGACGTTGTGACGAGGCTCAGGTCGACACTCCGCGCACGCCGCAATGACATTCCAGTCATCGCGCGTGAATTCTATGATTGGCTTGCCAGCGACGTCGACGTGCATGGTACAGATGACGACGAGAGGGCGACTCTCGAGCGGCATCAGGACGGACGCGTGACCGTCACTGTTAGAGGAAAGGATGAGGCCGGGACGGGGGAACCCTACAGCCGGCGCACCTTTATTCCCGGAGAGACGAAGGAAGTACGCGTCCATCTTCACGGCGGAAATGACGTTGCCGTGATCAGGGGCGCTCGAAGCGACGACATCACCTTGCGAGTCATCGGAGGTGGCGGTGACGACCTGCTCGCTGATTCTGCCGGTGGAGGCGCCACACGGTTCTACGACTCCAGGGGAGACAATCGCTTCGTCGAAATGAAAGGGACAAGAGTCAGCGAGCGTGACTGGAAGGCGCCGCGGCAGGGAGCGGGGATCCGACTCGACGCGCCCTGGCGGCCGGACTGGGGGGAGAGCTTCGGCTGGGGACCGGCCTTCGACTACGTCGACGGCGGGGGCGTCGTCGTCGGATACGGCCCGCGTTACAGGTCGTTCGGTTTCCGGCGCCTCCCACACAAGTGGCAGTCGGGCGCCAACGTGCTGGTCGGGCTCGGCAACGGACGATTCGGGGTGAACATGAACGCGGACTATCGCTTCGAGAATTCGCCGATGGCGTTGACGCTCGATGCTCGCGGCACCCGGTTCGAGGCGTTTCGTTTCCACGGTTTCGGTAACGATGTCCCCCTGCAGCCCACGAACGTTGCGCGGATCGACGAAGACATCGTTTCGATCGAGCCTCGCCTGGTGAAGCAGATCGGCTGGCGCTCTCGTGAGGATCTTGGCTCAGGTCTTACCAATAGCGACAGCGCATTCACCGGCCTGCGGCCGCTGGTGGGAAAGGTGTACGGCGGTCCGTTGTTTCTCTCGAACCGTGCGCATCCTGATGATGCCTCGCCTCTCAGCGATGCGCAGGGTGACCAGACTGTCGCTCGCGCCGGACTGCGCCTCGGCATGGACCTCGATCAGACTTCCCCGGGACCTGCCAGCGACCGCGGTTGGAATCTCGAGGCCAGGGCATCGGCATTTCCGCCGGTGTTCGACATCGACAAGACAGTGACGACGCTGGCCGCTGTCGGCGCGGCATATCTTCCCCTCCCCGTCGACGGAATGCATTTCGCTTTCCGCCTCGGGGGAAGAACCGCATCAGGCCCTTATCCGGTTCAGGAAGCGGCATCTATCGGAGGCCGTTCGACCGTTCGTGGCTACACTTCGCGCCGGTACACGGGAGACCGATCGGCGTTCGGATCGGCAGAGCTGCGTCTGCCCGTCGGAACAGTACCTCTGTTCGTACGCTGGAAGCTGGGAGTGTTTGGCCTCGCCGATGTTGGCCGGGTGTGGCTCGACGGCGAAAGTCCCGGGGGATGGCACTCGGGATTCGGAGGAGGAATATGGCTATCGTCGCTGGG
>JALYOO010000474.1 GCA_030856845.1 Gemmatimonadota bacterium | reverse complement strand
ACCGCAAGGCGGCCGGTCAGAAAGCGGTCAAGCCACCGATAGCGCCATTCACCGTTGACTCTCACCCAGCCGGGATCGCCGGATGTCGAGCCCGCGCCACTGCGCCAGTCGAGCGAAAGTTGGCCATCCATGTAATCGCTGAACGCGAAATAATAGCCGACGTTGTCGACGTGCCGGCGGTAAGTCGGACTGTTCCTGAACAGCTCGCTCACTCCGAATCGCGGGGTGAGAATTCCGCTGCGCCTGCCCGAGCGCATGTCCTGAAAGATGAATGGCAACCAGAAGATGGGAACGTCGCCGATGTAAAGCACAGCCGGGCGCGCCACGAGAATGTTCTTCGAGACGAGCTTGATCTCCTTCGACTTGAAGTGATAGTCGGGAATGGAGTCGTCGCAGCTCGTGATCATGCCGTTGCGCGCGTAGAAGGTCGTCTGCTGGCCGCGCGTAGTATCTCTGAGAAAAGCGGCGTTAGTGGCGCGCACGAACCAGTTCTCTCCGCTTTCGAGCGAAGTGCTGATGTTAGTGACGCTTCCGCGTCGCGCCTCGACATTGTAGCGGAGCTGTCCCTCCGCGACGATGTCCGCCGCACCCTGAGAGGGGTCGCGCAACACCAGCGTGTCTCCGCGAGCGAGGACGAGCTTGGTGGAATCGTTGTAGGTGATCGTGTCACCGACGAGCAATGTCGTTCCGCGTCCGATTCCAGCGGGATCGCCAATGAGAAAGAGCGTGCGGTTCTTTGAGTCGAACCGGACTCGCACGCCCTGATACCGGGTAACTGCATATCCCGCCCGGGTGAGCAGCTGAGCGGTGATCGAGTCCGGCTCGGCCCATTTGATCAGCTCTTTCACACGGGCTGAATCGGACCGGGTGGAATCTCCGGCTCGCGTCGTATCGGGAGTCTGGCTCCGGTCGACATTGGGCCGCACCGGACGGGGCCGACCTACCTGCGCCGATGCGGCGGAGGCACACAGCACAAGCAGGGCAATCGCGAGAGGCTTTCTCAAACGTTGACGCCGAGCCGGCGCGGCTCGCGCGTATCCGTGTGCTGCTGTCGCTCGCGCTCGGCTTCGAGGCGTGCTTCCAGTTCGGCCGCGAGCTCCCGCTTGCGGCGCCGCCGCGTGACGCTGTACGACAGCGCCACGCCGAGCTCGAACAGGAAGTACAACGGTCCCGCCAGCGCGAACAGCGTCGTCGGGCTCGCGTCGGGAGTGATGAACGCCGCGGCAATAACGCATAGCACGATCGCATGCCTGCGGTATCTGGTGAGAGTACCTGGCGTGACGATACCGAGTATTGACAGCAACAGAATCCCTATCGGAAGCTCGAACGCCAACCCGAATGCCAGCATCATGCTGAACGCAAAATCGAAGTACTGGGTCGCTTCGATCATCGGTGTCAGCGCCGCCGACTCGAATCCGTGAAAGAACCGGAGCGTGAACGGAAGAACGACGTAGAAAGCGAGGGCGACGCCGGCTAGAAAAAGTGCGACCATGCCGACCAGTGTCGGGACGATCACGCGTTTCTCGTGCGAATGCAGTGCTGGAGAGAAAAACCCCCACAGCTGGTAGCCGATCACCGGCGTAGCGAGCAGAATCCCGGTGATCATCGACGCGTTGAGGATGATCTTGAAGGACGTTCCGGGATGGGTGTAGACCAGGCTTCCGTCTTTCAGAAACGGCTTGATGGGTTCAGCCATCAGGCCCACGAGATCCAGTCGCCGCTGAGAGAGCACGATAAACGAGGCGATGACTCCGAGCGCGATCGCGCCGGCGATCCAGAACAGGCGGTGACGCAGCTCCTCGAGGTGATCGAGAAATGGCATCTCCGTATCGGCGGCGACGCGTGGCATCGCGGTCACCAGGTCAGGTCATCAGGCGAAGGCGCTCACGCGCCAGCTCCGCCTCATCCGACGCTGGGTATTTTCTGACCAACTCGTTGAAATGGCGCTTTGCAACAGTGACGCGGCCGGAGGTCTGGCTGAGGACTCCCCTCTTGTAGAGCGCAGTCGGAGCGCGCGAGGACTCACCGTACTTCGACACGACCAGAGCGTATGCCGAGTCCGCCGCGACACGCGTGCCCTCCGCAGCATGCGCCTCCGCGATGTAAAACTGCGCATCGGGGGCAAGCTCTGAGTCAGGATATTTGGCAAGAAGGTCGGCGAACGCTGCGCGAGCGGCACGATTCCCCCCGCGAGACAGCTGGTCACGCCCCAGCTGAAGCAGTTCGTTGGGACCGGGCTCGTCGGGTACGGGTGAGGCCGGAGTCGGCATTACCGGTACCGTGTCTCCGGCAAGGGGCGGCTCTGTTGCCGCAGCTCGCACCGCTGCCTGCCGATTGCGCTGTTCGATCTGCGCGCGCATTTCCTGCAGCCGCTGCTCGGCCTGTCCGCTCATCGCCTGAACCTGGCTGACTTCCTGGCGAAGCGCCCTGACATCTCCCTGTGCGTCGGCACGCACACGACTCAGCCGGCCGCTGATGAGCGAGATCGAATCGTTGATCGCACGAAGGGTGCTGAGAACTTCCACCAGCTGAATCGTGCGCACGGAATCGGAAGCCGCAGACTCGGCGCGAACTGCATTGAGCTCGTCGCGCACCTCGCTCACCTGCGCTACCGACGCGAAACAGCCCATCGCCATCCAGGCAAGTGCTCCCGCGGCCAGGCTGCGGCCGATGTTTCGTCCGGCGGTGCGCATCATCCCCCCGCTATCACCTCGAATTCGGCCCGCCTGTTGAGCGCGTAGGCCTCCTCCGTCCTGCCTTGGACCGCTGCCCTTTCCTCGCCCATCGTCACGATCTCCACCCGGTTTTCGGGGATACCGAGCGCCGCGAGATACCGCTTTGCTTCAGCGGCACGCCGCAGTCCGAGCGCGAGGTTGTACTCATCCGACCCCTGAGCATCGGCGTGACCTGTAA
>JALYOO010000167.1 GCA_030856845.1 Gemmatimonadota bacterium | reverse complement strand
GTGAGATCCTTCCACGTACCGGCCGCGCCTGGCACGCTCGCCTGGCCACCGAGAATTCCTTCGGTACCTACTTCGCGGGCCACGCGCGTGACCTCGGACGCAAACGCGCTCAGCTGATCCACCATGGTGTTGATGGTGTTCTTGAGCTCTAGGATTTCTCCCTTCACGTCCACCGTGATCTTGCGCGAAAGATCTCCCTTCGCGACGGCGGTGGTGACGTCGGCGATGTTTCGCACCTGACTCGTCAGGTTGCGCGCCATGGCGTTCACGCTGTCGGTGAGATCTTTCCAGGTGCCTCCAACGCCGGGCACATTCGCCTGTCCACCCAGCATGCCCTCGGTGCCTACTTCGCGCGCGACTCGGGTTACTTCGTCGGCGAATGAGCCGAGCTGGTCAACCATTCGATTGACCGTAGTGCCTATGCGCAGGAACTCTCCCTTTACGGGCTTACCGTCGATGTCGAGCGCCACCTTTTGAGAGAGGTCGCCTTCAGCAACGGCCTTGATCACGCGAGATACTTCCGCGGTGGGATGCACAAGGTCGGCAACCATCGCGTTTATGGCATGGACGGTGGTTGCCCATCCACCTCCCTCGTCCGCGAGCGCCATGCGCTCGTCGAGACGTCCCTCACGACCAACCGCCGTACTCACCCGCAGCACCTCATCCGACAGCCGCTCTCGCCTCTGCGCAACGCGGTTGAAAGAACGCGCGATCGCGGACATTACCGGATCGACGGTCTCGCGGAGGCGGACAGAGAAATCCCCACCCTCGAACGTCGTGAGCGCTTCCAGCAGCCGTTCCAGCTCGGTTGCACTCACGCGCCGCTGAGCATCGCCGTTGCCGCCTTCCGAACCGTTGCCGCCCTCGTCTCCGCCGCCCACTGTTCTGGCAGGCTTGCCCGATCGACGCGGTTGTTTGACGGCTGTGCCGCCGTTGCCGGTAGCGTCGTGAACCTTTCGGTCCCGGGCAGCCGCAGTCACGCTTTTGCGGCGAACCCGCCGCTTACCAGTTGCGTCCGCTTCTCGGACGGAGGTCTCCGGATCGACCCCCAGGTCGTCACTGATTGCCAAAGGAAGCTCCTACCCAAGAGTTACTTGTTCGGTGGTGCAGTAATGAAAAAATGCCGCTCCAGCCTCGCGGTCTTATGCAAAACGAGTCGGTAGGGAAAGCGCAACTCAAAGTCGCTGCTCAACATACCCCGCAATCGGGCAATTGTCACAGAACGTGCAAGAACCGGGCTTGTAAGTGCCCGGTTTCGGTTTTCGGTGTTCGGTGCCCGGTTCCAAACCAGGCGGGTTGTTCGACGTCAATTTACCGTTCCTGGCTTCCATGTCCGCGGATCCGCTACAAGCTGCCGGGAATCCGCCATTTTTCACCAGAAAGTTTCCCAAGTCTCAAACATGATCAGATCGCTAGTCACCGTCCTCGTAGCTTTCCTGCTCGCTGCGCCCTGTCACGCAGTTCCTGCCCAGCGCGCCCAGCTCGAACGCATTATCCAGCGACGGGTGCTGGCCAATGGCCTCGAGGTGATCGTCGTCGAGAATCACGGCGTTCCGCTCGCGACGGTGGAGCTCGACGTGCGCAATGGCGCCTTTACGCAGACACCGGCAACTGAAGGACTCGCGCATCTGTACGAGCACATGTTCTTCAAGTCAAACTCGGATTTTCCGGACCCGGATGCGTTCGTGCGGCGCGCTGGAGAGCTTGGCGCCGTGTTCAACGGCACTACGCAGGAAGAGCGCGTGAATTATTACCTCACTCTCCAGTCTGATAGCCTGGAGGGCGGTATGCGCTTTCTTGCTTCGGCAATACGAGCACCGCTTTTTCGGGCCGCCGAGCTGGCGCGCGAAAAGGAAGTTGTACTCGGCGAATATGACCGCAATGAATCGAGTCCATTCTTCCGTCTCACCCGCGAGATGGAAAAGCGACTGTACCGAGACCAGGCCAGCCGCAAAAACACTATTGGAAACCGCGACGTCATTCGCTCGGCGACACCAGCACAGCTCGCCGAAATCAAGCGACACTACTACGTCCCCAACAATACGGCGCTCATCGTGGCTGGAGACGTCGATCCCCAGAATGTTTTCGCGCTTGCCGAGCGCATATTCGGCGACTGGCCGCGCGCGCCGGATCCCTTTGACTCCGCTCCTGTTCCGCCCATTCCCGTCCTCGAGCGCAGCGAGGGTGTGATTGTAGAGGAGCCCGTGGCCGCAGCGGTCATTCTCATGCAGTGGCAAGGGCCCAGTGTCACAAGGGACCCAGCGGCTACATACGCCGCGGACGTCTTCTCGGACGTTCTCAACGGATCGGCCTCCACGCTGCAGCGCAGACTCGTTGACGGAGGATTATTCCAGAGCGTCGGCGTCAACTACTACACGCTTGATAACAC